>DASVRB010000542.1:0-4374 GCA_036388835.1 Thermoanaerobaculia bacterium
AACCCCCACACAACTGACAACCGACAACAAGGCGTCGACAACCGACAACAACGGACGGCACAGCCGCGCCCGCAATGCGATTCATGACATCCATCACTGCCTCGAGACGAATGCAGCTACTATCCGTACTCGCTACAGACATTTGGCAGGCCGTCTATGGATCGGCTCGCTATTTGCATGACGCGCATCTGAAATGGGTTCCACGTCCACAAGTAAGGTTCTGGTCGTCGACGACGAAGCCGCGATTCGTGCGCTCGTTGCGAAGATCATCGAGCGCGCCGGCTACTCGGTCGACACCGCGCGCGACGGCGCCGAGGCGATCGAGAAGTTGGCCGTGTCGAACTACAGCGTCATGGTCCTCGACCTGATGATGCCGAACGTCGACGGCTACGGCCTCATCCGGCATCTCAAGGAGCGCGGCGGGCCGCGCCCGGCCATCATCGTCGTCAGCGCCGGCGACTCGGCAGCGTTCCGTCAGCTCGACGGCGCGATCGTTCACTCGATCCTGCGCAAGCCGTTCGACATTGACGTCCTCGGCGACCTTGTTGCCGCCGCCGCGAAATCGATCGAAGAAGAGAGCGCCGGCGAGCAGCCCGCCGAGGGAGCCGACGTCGTCCCCTTCCGCCGCTCCGAACCGGGGTCGTAGTGGAGACAGGCACTCGCGCCTGTTCGCTTTCCAGCCACATCCCGAAAAAACGACAGGCTAGTTGACCGGCAGCGGGCTCGGCATCGCCAGCAGCAGCGCCGTGCTGCGCGCCTCGATGCTGTCGAGCGTTCCTGCAATGCGGCGCATCTCGTCCGCGCGCAGATCGCCGGCAACGGTAGCGAGCTCGCGCCGCAGTTCCGTCGCTTCGTGGCAGATGTTCAGCAGCAGGCGTTCGAGATCGGCAGCGCTGTACGCGAGACTCACGATGTGCAGTATCGGGAACACCTCGTGAGCACGTCTGTTCGCAACCGTACGTCGCGGAACGCGGGCCTCGGTGGCTGGTTCCTCGGTTCCTCGGTTCCTCGGTTCCTCGGAGTTCCTCGGAGTGCCCCCGCGCACTCGGCGCGGCCGGTCCTCTGGAACCGAAACCTCCCGAGGAACCGAGGCACCGAGGAACCGAGGAACCGCCTCTCCGAGGAACCGCCCCATGCTATCCTCCCCCTTCCACACCTGAGCGCGCCTTTCCGGCGTCGAACGCTCCCGTCTCTGCACCGACAGAGACATGAAAATCACCCGATTCCTGCTGCTTTTTCTCTTTGCATTCGTGCTGCGCGCCGAGGGGGCGATGGTGCGTGTGGCGGCCGTCGAGAACGGTCAGACCTTGATCGTGGAGCGCAACGGCGCGCGCGAGCGCGTCACGCTCGCCGGCATCGTCATCACCGACGACGCGGGCGCACGCTCGCTGCTCGAGTGGAGCGTCGTCTCGAAATGGATCCTGCTCGAGGAGGCGTCGGGCGGCGCGCTCGTCTATCGCTCACCCGACGCGCTCTTCCTCAATCGCGAGCTCGTGCTGCGCGGATTCGCCCGCGCCACACTTCCCTCGATCGAGCCGCAATCACACGTCGCCGTGACGTTCCTCGGCACGTTGAATCTGCCCGACCCGGCGCCGCGTGCGGCCTCCGCGCCGCGCTCGCGCGCTAGAAGCGAACCGGCAGCAAAAAGCGGCAGCGGGCCGCGTCGCCGCTCGCCAGCTTCACGGTCAGCGCGGCCTCGAGGGACGCGGTAGTGCCGCGATACCGCTGCGCGTTCATCATGTCGCGCACGCGGAACGTGATCGGCACCTCGAACGTGTGCGACTCCCCTTCCAGGATCTCCTGGTCGAACGCGCGCGAGCCGCCCTGCACTTCGAACTGATTGCGGTCGAACGATTCCGGGTCGACGCGCACGTTCTTCACCGTCACGTCGGCGTTGGAGTTGTTCGACACCTCGACCAGCACCGTCGCCTGGCCGTTGCCCATGAAGCTCGCCTCGCCGATGCCGGCATTGAGCTCGAGCTCATCGCCCGGCTGGCAGGTATCGATCTCGTTGGCCACGAAACCGTCGTTCGACGCGCAGGCGGTGGAGAGGAGAAGCATCGCGAGAAAGGCGATCGTTTTCATACGGAGGTAGTGCGTCCGCAGACGCGGAGGATGGTGACGGCGCCGACGACGCGCTGGTCGTGCTCGAGGAGCTGCAGCTCGGCGCCGTCGCGGAGGAGCTCGGGCGTGTCGGCTTCGAGCTCGAGCATCACCCGCGCCGCATCGCCGGGCGCGAGCGAGGGCGGCCCTTCGAACAGCCGCGCGCGGCCGAGGTGACCGTCGACGAGTGTGTAGGGCCGGTACGAGCCCTCGCGCGGAGAAACCGGAGCGGTCCGCCCGCCGGCGTCGGCGGGCAACAGGAGCAGCATGGCCTCGACGTAGACGGACATGGTCGGTGAAGCATCGTACACCCGGCCGTTGCGGCGCGATGACACGTGCTCGCAACGTAGTGGAGGACAGGCAATCCTGCCTGTCCCCTCGTGATCATCGCGACGAAGGACGAGAGGACAGGCAGGATTGCCTGTCCTCCACCGAGGCGGCTAACGCGCGAAAGCCAGCGTCAGCGAGAGCGCCGTGATCCACAACGTCAACGCCACCGCCCCCGCCACGCGCGGCTCGCGCAATCGCGGCACGAACCGGTCCAGCCAGTCGCCAAAGCGCGAATGCGGGGCGAGGATGAACGCCACGGCGATCGCGCCGATCAACCCGATCGGCACGATCAAAACAACGGCGATCACGCGCGCGGCCACCGCCATCGTCGAAATGAAAATGCCGCCGCCGATGCAGAGGATGGCCGTTGCCGCGAATACGAGCCCGAGCATGATCCGGACTGCCGCCGACGCCTGGCCGACGCTGAGCGGAAGGCCGGCGCGCTTCACGCGCTCCGTCCGAAAAAGTAAGAGCGGCCGGCCTCCGCGTCGTTATAAGTCGAGAAGCCGCGCTCGCGGTGCAGCCAGACGAAATTCAGCAGCGACCAGTCGCCCGCGCAGCCGTGCAGATGCACGAGCAGCACGAACAACAACACCACCGCGTATGCCGGAAAGAGCATCGCTCCGGCGACGAGCAGCGCATTGAGGAACACGAACGGCGCCAGCGCCACGAAGACGAACGCGCGCGTCGCAACGACGAACCGATGCGCGATCACCCATACCGCCAGCATGCGCGGCGAATAGTCCCAGCGGATGTCGCGTGCACCGGCCAGCCGGTACGCCAGCGCGTGCAGCAATTCATGCAGCGGAAGGATCAACACGAAGAGCGTGATGACGGCCAACGCGAAGTCGAAAAAGGTCCGCCCCACTCCCCGTTCCTGCACCACCGCCATTCCGATTGCGGCGACAAGTGTGACGAGCGACATCGCGTGATGCGCGCGCGTGAGCCAGGAAGTGCGGCGCAGAAAGTACTCGACGACAAACTCGGAGATCGTGGCATGCGTCAGCGCGCCGGTGAGGGTGTAATCGGGCGTGGAGAGCTCGTCGATGGTCATGCCGCAGCCGCATGCTATTCGAACGCGCGACGCGGTTTAGGCGCACGTGAATTGCACAGTTCGGGGCAGGAGGAACTTCACGATGCCCAATCGATATCGGGACGATGATGACGAGCGCAACCGCGGCGAATACTCGGGCGGACCGTTCGGCCAGCGTGGAGAATTCGGCGGCGATTACGCTCGCGACCGCCATCGCGGCTTCGGCGGCGATTACGCCCGCGACGAAGGGTGGAGCGGCGCCGGCCGCGCCGATCAATACACCCGCGACGCGCATTGGGGCGGCACCGGCGCCCCTGGCCAATGGACGACCGGCCGTCACGGCCACGCCACCCTCGGCTACGGCCCCGGTCAGACCCGCAGCACCTTTGGCAACGATCACGGCTACACCGGCAGCGCCATGCCGTACGGCGAAACCGATCCGGCCGGACGCGGGGGCTTCCGCGGCCGCGGCCCGAAAAACTGGCGCCCCAGCGACGAGCGCATCCGCGACACCGTCAATGAACTGCTCACCGACCACGACGGCATCGACGCCACCGACGTCGAAGTCGTCGTCGAAAACGGCGAAGTCACCCTCAACGGAATGGTCGGCAGCCGCTGGCAAAAACGCCTCGCCGAAGACATCGCCCACTCCTGCCGCGGCGTAAACGACGTCCACAATCGCCTGAGAGTGGCCGATCGCGAGAATCAGGTCGGAAAAGCGAGCGAGTAACCCCACTGTCATCCCGAGCGTAGCGAGGGATCTGGGCGGCGGGTCGCGCGACGCACATGCATGTCGCCCCAGCCTCCCAGGTCCCTCGCTACGCTCGGGATGACAAATATGAGAGCCGCTCCGGCCGTCGCGAGGCAAGGTCTCTGGTGGAGCGGCGGGCTTTAGCCCGCCGAGCAAT
>DASVRB010000543.1:0-6841 GCA_036388835.1 Thermoanaerobaculia bacterium
CTCGACGCTGCTGACGAGGTTCGGAACGGCAGGATTGGTAACGTCGTAAATGTCACGTTTCGCCGAGCCGTCACGAGCGACGACGGCGTAGTACTTCGATCCCGACTTGAGCGAAATTACCACCGTGGGGTCAGACACTGAGCCTTTGCCGAGCATCTGGACGATGCTCGCCATGAGCGCGCCGTTCGTTTCGCCAGTGTCGCGAACGATGCCCCAGCCGAACGCCTCGAACGCGCCGTAGACGAGGCCGCGATCATCGAAGTCGAGATCAGCGAGACGCTCCGCCTTATCGGCGAGCGGCACTTCCCACCCGGTCGCCCTCGCCTCAGGGTAGAAGAAACCGTCGAAAAGCAGATAGTTCTCGAAAGGAGCACGGCCGTTGAAGTCGCGCGAGCTGCCGCCGAGGTTGGGAGTGTTGTTGACCGAGGTCATGACGCCGCCCGGCAGTCTCGTTGAGAAGAGCGTGTCGAGCGAGTACGCAGCGAGCGCATCACCGGCCTGATAGTACAGGCGCGGCGGAGCGGTGCCACGCTGGGAGCTTGCCGTCCGGACCTTGCCCGCGCGAATCGTGCGCATGCCGTGGTGCTGAAAGCCGTAGACGCCACTGGAGTCGACGAGGCGACCGACGTGATCGGCGATCGGCGAACTGTACTGGTAGGTCGGCTTTCCAGCAACGAGCTCACCGGCGGAATTGATGCCGGCGCAACTGACGCCTTTCGCGCGGTCGTCCTTACAGATCGTCGCGGCCTCGCCTACTTTCGACGGCAACGGATAGTTCTGGGCCACAGCGGGCAAAGAGATGGCGAACACAGCAAGCGTCGTGAGCACGCTTTTCCACACGAATTTCAACTGACACCCCCGGAAATATTCGGACGATCGATTACGCAGGTTATTGTAAGCGATCAGAGATTGACCGCAAGTCTTTTTTTGCTGGACCGAGAGCTGGGACGACGACGATCGATGCACCAAAAAAAAGGCGGGCTGGAAATCCAGCCCGCCTCACGGCTACAGCGATGGGAAGAGGTTTAGAAGTCCGGGGTCTCGTCGTCAGCCGGGCCAGGGAAGACGCCAGCAGCGCCATCCGAGTACTCGGTGATCTCAGCAACCGGCGAGCAGCCGTTGCCGAGCCACGCGGCGTCGAAGTCAACCGAGTAACGACCTTCAGCGCGCATCGACACGACAACCCAGTTCTGGCTCGGGAAGTTAGCAGCCGCACCGGTCGAGGTCTCGTTGAAGCCCTGGTCGAGGTTGAGGTACGTCCAACCAGCGGTGACGTCGTCGAACGTCGCCTGCGGGAAGACGTTGTCGTCGCCAACTTCGGTGAGCGAGGTTTCCGGCAGGGTGATGTCCTCAGCGCCGATCGGCGGGGAGACGATGATCTCGCCACCGGCAACGCCTTCACCGTTCTCGTCCTCGTCGAACGCAACCGACTCAGAAACGAGCAGCGCGCCGTTCAGCGGGAACTGGTTGCAGGTGACGCCCGAGTAAACGCCTTCACGCCAGATCTTGTAAGAGGTCTGGAAGTCGCCAGTGCCGCCGTTGATCCAACGAGCAGCGAAAGCCGACGGAAGCGGCTGACGGCGGTCGAGGGTACGGTCCGCGCCCGTCTGGTAGCGGCTGTAGAACGTACGGTCGAAGTTCGTGTCGAGGAGCTCGCCCGCGTTGCCCGTGCCCTCAGGAATCGCACGGATGTGAACCATCGGGTTGCCCTGAGCGAAGTTCTGGGCGCTGTTGACCTGCTGGTAGTCGCCGATCAGGATGTTGTCGAAACGGATTTCCGTGTTGAAGTAACGGTTGCCTTCAGTCGGAAGACCGGTGCTGCAGATGTTCACGACGTCGACCGTCGCATAACCAACCGCGTTCTCGTGCTCGTTACCGACCGTGGTGCAGCCGGTGAACTGCGCGTTGCCCGGGAGGCCAGCAACTTCGCCTTCGGTGAAGGCGGTCTGCATACGCGTCACGTAGAACGGCGGGAGCTGGCCCGGGAGGCCGGCGCAAGCCGCGAAGTTGATGTTCGAGCCCGGCTCGACTTCATCGAAGTCGCCCGTGCCCGTGCCGGTCGAGATGTCCGTACCGGTTCCATCTTCGTCACGCGCACCGGACTCCGGCGCGATGACACCCTGCCAGATGACGTCGTTCAGGTTGATGCTCTGAACGTCGAAACCAGTCAGGTAGATGTTGAAGTCGATAACCGGGTACGAGAAGTCGGTCCAGAGGACGACGTGCGCGATGGCCGGGTACTGCGACGTGTTCGTCAGCGTGAACAGCGTCGTCTCGCCAGTGCGCGACTCAGAGACTTCGAAGTACGGCAGCAGCAGCGTGGCAGCCGGCGCAACGCCGATGTCGCAGCTGTCGTCGTTGTTCGTCGTCGCCGGAGCGCCGGTCGGGAACGTCGCGTTAGCGGCGATCCGGCCCGGGCCGGCGAACGCAGAGCCTGCAACCACGAGCGTGGCCAACAGAGCCCAAACGGTAAATTTCTTCATTTCTATCTCCTACACTTCCAATTGATTGATGAAAACGAACGAAGGTTGGCTCACCCAATCCAGACGATACGATCACCTCCGTGTTCAGATTTTTCATGCCGCGAAAAACGAACGATCAAAAATCTGTCGTTTAGCTGCTACAACCTTAAGGCGAAATATTCTGAAAGTCAATACAACGAGGTCGCGAATATGCGGTTGCGCCATATCGACCTCGGTGATTTGCGGGAATATACGCTTCTTCGGTGGGCAGTGCAAGGCATCAAATGCTTATTTGGCTACTCCGCGGTTCAGGAACACCTGAACCGATCCGTTTTTCGGCGAGAGTGCCGTCGCAGAATCCGCCTCGTACATCACGATGACGTCCGGCCGCGAGTCGCCGTTCACGTCGGCAACCGTGAGGTCGTAATTGCGCTGTGGTGCAACGATCAGGCCTTCGGTCTCAGCGCGGCTGAATCCACCCTTGCCGTCGCCAAGGAGAACGACCGCCTCGCGAGGATCGTGACGAGTGAAGACGATGTCCTGCTTCCCGTCGCGGTCGAAGTCCCCGTGCCCGAGGCCGGCGATCGATCGTCCCGGCCCGAAGCGAAGAATCGGCGTCCGTTTCGGCGTCCCGCCGGCGAAGCTGATGCGGTCGAGTGCCACAACCGACGAGAGCGGCGGCGGCGGAATGAGCTTCGGATCGAGCTTCTCGGGCCATTTGCGGACCGAGGCGACGATCGCGTCGTCGCGCGACGGCACGCTGAACGGCCCTGCCGTCACGGCGTGATACGTGCCGCGGGCGGGGATCACGAGCACTTCCGGATCGTCGTACACGCTGTACTTGCCGCCGTCCGCGTCGCTCATGAAGACGGTGTGCGTGGAGTTGAAGTAGAGGGTCGAGCCGACGAAGTCAGGACGCTTGTCGCCGTTGAAGTTCGCTGCCGCCAGCCAGTCGCCGCTGATGCCGTACTTGCGCTCGGAGATGTTCACGCCCTCCCAGCGCTTCCCTTTATCGCGGTTGAGGTAGGCGCGAAGACCGGAGTACGTCTTGTCGCGCAGCTCCTGACCGCGTGCGATTGGCCCTTCCCACATCGCCACGACGTCCATCCAGCCATCGCCGTCGACGTCGGTCGTGAGGACGCGGCGTGACGGGAACTTGCCTTCGCGATACGCGGCCGTGAAGTTGCCCTTGCCGTCGCCGAGATGCACTTCGACGCCCTTGAGGTGGATGCCGAAGGCGACATCCATATTCTTATCTTTGTTGAAGTCGGCAACGGCCACACTGCCGTAATCGATGCGATGCGGCCACTTCACATCCCACCGCTTCCAGCCGCCTTTGCCGTCGCCGAGGTAGATGGTCGGCGTCCCTGAACCGCTGCCGCGCTGCGACGGGATGACGAGATCGACGCGTCCGTCGTTATTCATGTCGGCCACGGCCAGCGAGTTGCGGAACGAGCCGCTCGTCGGCAGGCCGGTCGACGACTCCTCGAACCGAACTTTGGTCGCGGAGCGAGGCGGCTCGAGCGGCGAGTATTCGTCGCGGATTTTCTGGAGGTAGTCGATTGCGGTTTGCGAGTAGTCGCCGTACTGCAACGCCTCACGACGTTCTTCGGTCGACCGCCGCGGCTTCGGCTCCGGGATCCAGACCCACACCCACTTGTCGTTTTCCTGGTACATCTCGTCGGTGAAGTTCACGTTCGGGTGCGCCTGCACCCAACCCGGACGGTCACCCGGACGGACCCACTTCTTGTCGAACTTGTGGATGGTGTACTTCTGGCCGAAGCGGAACCACTCCGTCTTCGGGTCGGGGTCGGGACCGGGATCCGTTTGTGTGCCGAGCCGCTCCTGGCGCTGCTCCGGCGTTTCCGGGCGGATGTAGCGCGGCACGCCGCCGTCCGGCACCGCGACAGCCGTGGCAGCGGGCTTCTTTGCGGCCGCACTCTGAGCATCCGCCCCTGTGACAGCCGACGTCGAAGCCAGCATGACGACGGACAAAACAAAACCGACAGACTTCCGAAGATACATTCGATTCTCCCTGAGATGAACTAGATGACGTCGACGAGTGACGGCTGCGCGCGACGGAAGAACAGCAGACCAGCCACACACGCGGAGCCCGCGATCGCCAGTAAGAAGACGATCGAGCCGGCGTCAGGTAACGGTGAGGCCAGCATTGCGCTGCGAAACAAACCGAGCAGCGCCGTCATCGGATTCCAGAAAAAGAACCTCTCGAACCGGCCGGCCACAGGGTAGAGGATGGGACTGAGGTAGAACGCGATCGCCAGCACGAACCCGATGATGTGCGGCACGTCGCGGAAAAAGACGTACGTCGTGGCGAGCACCAACCCGACGCCGAGTTGCAGCATGAACTGAAGGAGCAGTGCCGCCGGCAGCAGCCAGAGTTGCCGTAGCGACATGCCGCGCGCCGCGAGAGCGATCACGAAAATGAGCAAACCGACGCATTCAAAGATGAGAGCGGTCGCGTTCGGCACCACGACCAACACCTCGCTGCGTAGCGGCAGTCTGCGGACGAGCGGCGAGTTCTCGACGATCGAGGTGGTTGATCGCATGAGGCCTTCGCTGACGCCGAGCCACGGCAGGAGCCCGGCGATGAGAAAATAGATGTAGGTGTCGCCCATCGCGCCGGCGCCCGCGCGGCCGCCCGGGATCATGTACGTGAACACGAACCAGTAGAGGACGACCAGGCTGAGCGGCTGGAGAACGGCCCAGGCAAGGCCGAGAGCGGAGCCGGTGAACCGCGCGGCGAGATCGCGCTTGATCAGTTCACGAAGCAGATGGAGAGTGGCGTACGTAGCAGACCCTGCGGGCGCGAGACAGACGGTCTGCGACTCACGCTTGAAAGTTTCTTCACGTTATTGTTTAATAGCATAAAAGTCAACGAATGCCGTCATGAATAGGCCAGCACAACTAGAACTCGTCGGTCGCAAGATCCGCCAGCTCCGCCGCCAGCGCAAGCTGACGCAGGTGGAGCTCGCGGAGAAAATCGGCATTCATCAGTCCGACCTCTCTCGCATGGAACAGGGCGAGTACAAGGTCGGTCTCGATACGCTGCTGAAGATCCTGCAGTGCTTCGACCTCAGCATCGGTGACTTCTTCGACGAGAACAACCGCGCGAACACGGTCTTCGAGAAGTTCCGCTCGCTGAGTCCGACCGCGCAGAAGGAAGTCGAAAGCTTCATCGAGTTCAAGCGCGCACAGGAAAACGACGGCGAGTTCGACGGGGTGGAGGGTGGAGATGCGAATGCTTGATCAGAATACGGAACGAATCGAAGAGCTGCGCCAAAACGCACTGAGCTGTGTCCGGCTCGGTGATTACGAGCAGGCTCTCGGCATTTACGACGCGGCGCTCGATCTTGCGATCGACGAAGACGTCCGTGAGCTCCTCACCATCAACAAAGCCGACGCGCTGATCGCGCTCGAGCGCACCGGCCCCGAAGTCAACGAGCTCCCGCGCGTCATCATGCGCCGGCGCAGCGTGCGTCACGTCTATCTGGCCGCGTACGCGCTCCAGTACAAGTACCGCCTCGAGAACGATCTGAAGCGCGCGCTGTTCTACGGTCAGCTCGCGCTCCGCACCGCTGATGAAGCGAAGGAATCGTCGTGGCGGCGCATCGTTCTTCTCGAGCTCGGGAACATCTACGAGCTCGACTCGCAGATCGCCACGGCCATCGAGTGCTTCGAGGAGTCGCTCGCGATCGGTGAAGAGTCGCGCGAGAACCGCGATCGCGATCTCAGCCACGCGTACGCGATCGAGAACCTCGGCTACTGCAAGCTTCTGCAGGGCAAGCTCGACGACGGCCTCGCCTACGTGCACGAGGCGCTCGGAATGCTCACCGATCCGATCGGCCGTGCCGAAGCGTACGTCGACCTCTGCTACGGCTATGTCGAGCGCGGCGCGTACGCTCAGGCGCAGATTTACGGCGAGGCAGCTCTCGAGATTGCCAAAGACCCGCGTCAGATCCGCAACGCTCACTATCTCCTCGGCGAGGCCTGCTACAAAGCCGGCGACACCGACGGAGCGTCGTACCACTTCGAGGAGCTTTCGAAGTTCTACCCGCAGTTTCGCAATCTGAAAAACCTGCTGTTCGCGATCGACCTCCGGTCCATGGTGAATCTCAAACTATGAAGAAGCTTCTGCTGCTGCTCACGCTTCTGGTACTGCCGCTCAGCGTAGCCGCTGAAGAGTCGGACATTCTTCTCAGCTCGTCCGGCGCGCTGTACACGATCTCGTCGGAAACGCCATCGCCGGACTCCGGGAGCGAGGCGAGCACGCACCTCGTGCTCACCGAGCATCGCGGAGAGCAGACGGTGCGGGAAGTCGTCCCCGCGAGCACGGTGCGTGGAGCCCATCTCAACGCGCT
>DASVRB010000544.1:0-10765 GCA_036388835.1 Thermoanaerobaculia bacterium
CCGCGCAGCTTGCCGCGCTCGAGCGCGTCGCAGAGCGCCTCCTCATCGACCAGCGCACCGCGCGCGGTGTTGACGAGGTACGCGCCCGGTTTCATTTTCGCGAGCGCTGCGGCGTCGATGATGTGGTGCGTTTCACGCGAGAGCGGCGCGTGAATCGAGAGGACGTCGCTGGTCGCGAGCAGTTCTTCGAGATCGTCGCCGCGGCGCACACCGGCGACGTCCATCCCGAACGCACGTGCGCGCGTCGCCACGGCATTGCCGATGCGGCCCATGCCGAGGATGCCGAGGCGCTTGCCCTGGAGCGAAGCGCCGAGAAGCTTGAGCGGCTCCCATTCGCAACGGCCTGAATCGCGCACCTCGCGATCGCCTTCCACGATGCGTCGCGCGATCGCCAGGATCAGCGCCATCGTCAGATCGGCCGTCGCCTCGGTGAGCACGCCGGGGGTGTTCGTGACGGTCACGCCGAGCTCGCGCGAGGCCTCGACGTCGACGTTGTTGTAGCCGACCGCGAAGTTGGAGACGCAGCGGAGGTTCGGACTTTCCTGCAGCACGCGCCGCGTGATCGGGTCCTGCAGCAGCACGATCGCAGCGTCGGCCTCGGCGAGGATGGTGATGAGGTCGTCCTCGCTCCGACCATGCTCGGTCGGATGCGCGATCACGTCAAAGTGCGGCGCGAGAATCTCGGTTGCGATTCGCGGAAAGTCGGCGGTGAGAACGACGGTGTAGCGCATGGGCGAGGCGCGGCTCAGGAACGTTCGCGGGCGAGAATCCAGCCGAGGACGAAAAGGAATCCGCCGAGGCCGAGCAACTTCACTTCAGTGCGGATCTCGCCCTGAATCAGACCGTACGAAAGCCCGATCGGCAGAATGATCATCGCCGCGAGCTGCAGCAGCCGGCCGATCAGAACGCTCATTGCTTTGCGACGAGCGTCAGCAGGTCATCTTCAAAGAGGCCGGTCGGCCGCTCGACGATGCGGCCGAGCTCCCGGTCGCCGCGGTAGTAGATGAAGGTCGCGATCTTGTCGACCGACTTGTCCTTCAGCAATTCGGCCGGTTGCTGCTTGCCGCGATCGACCGCCACGTACGTCACCGGCAGGTCGAC
The DNA here is from genome assembly GCA_036388835.1 of Thermoanaerobaculia bacterium. GTDB lineage: Bacteria > Acidobacteriota > Thermoanaerobaculia > Gp7-AA8 > Gp7-AA8 > QHVT01. The sequence goes on from DASVRB010000544.1 coordinate 1,102, forward strand.
GCCGAACTGCGACTTCAGCTCGTCGCGGATGCGCAGGAACTTCGGCACCTCGCGCTGACTGTCCTCGCACCACGTGCCCATGAACACTTCCACGCGGTCTTCCGCGCGCACGTACGACTTCATCATCTCGATGACGGTGATGTCCGGCTGATATTGCGTGCGGAGCTCGGCGTACGACGGGACCGTGGCGACGATCTGATCGGCGGTGACCGGACCGACTACGAGAGGCAGCGAGACGTTCGGCACGGCCGAGATTTGCTCGCGGCCGACCGGCGGACGTTCGTCGATGGTGATCGTCTCGACCCGGTCGCCGCGCTCGGTCTGATCGACCACGCTGACCATGCCGTCGTACGCACGGGCGAAGATCGTGTAGCCGCCGTCGAGATGCGGCTGCGCGGAATGGGTGATGAAGAACTGCGAGCCGCCGGTGTCGGGTCCGGACAGGGCCATGCCGACCGCGCCGCGCGTGTATTTCTGCAGGTTGATCTCGTCGCGAATCGCGTATCCGGGGCCGCCGTTCATGTCGTTCCGCGGATCGCCCCCCTGGATGACGAAGTTCGGCACGACGCGCATGAAGCTCGTGTTGTCGTAGAACTTTTTCTTCGCGAGCTGCGCGAAGTTCCACGTCGTCATCGGCGCGTCGAGCGGCAGCAGCGCGAGCTCGATCTTGCCGCGGGTCAGATGGATCGTGGCGGTGTGCGGCTGCTGCGACCAGCGCACGATCTCCTCGTACTCCGCCTCCGTGCGCGTGACCGGCAGCGGCGTGTACTGCGGGCGGCGCTGGTTGAGTTTTTCGACGATGAGGTCCGCCGCGACGCGGCGCACGACCGGGTCGCGATCGGCGAGCAGCTCGCGCAGGAACGCGGGACGCTGCGGCCAATAGCGCGAGGCGAGCGCGGTGATCGCGGCGAGGCGCGCGTCGTTCATCGGCGAATTGCGCTCGCGGCGCTCCGCTTCCTGCATGGTCGTCAGCCACGTCTGCCCGTCGTCGCGATTCGATTTCGCGTAGCGATCGATGGCCGCGGTGCGGACGATGACGTCGGCGTCGGTGAGGCCGGCGCGAATCAGCTCGATCTCGTAATCGAGGTCGACGGCGGTATCGGGAATCGCGTTCATCACGGCGGTGCGCACGACCGGATCGGTCGACGTCCACTGCTGCTTGCGCACCCAGACGCCATGCGAGGCGGCGGCGGTGCCTTCGAGCATCCGAACGGCTTCCCACGGCTGCAGCGGGCCGAATTGCGTGTAGATGATGTCCTCGGGCGGGAAGTGTTTGGCGAGCGCGCCGGTGGCGAGCTCGCGCTCCCACCGCGTGCCGTTGCGATAGATGTGAATGAGACGTTCGCGCGCGATCTGGTTGTGCCGCGCGTAGTAGCCGAGTGTGTCGAGCATGGCCGAGCGCACGCCCGGATCGGCGTCGTCGACGGTGGCCAAGACGCGCGGCAGGTCGGCGGAGCGGCCGCTCACCGCCGCCGGAGTCTTCTCGTAGATGCGCGCGAGTGCGACCGCCGCGTTGGTGCGCACCCACGGATGAATGTCGCCGAGCGCCGTCACGAGCACCGGCACCGAGCCCGCGTCGGCGATGCGGCCGAGCGCGGCCGCGGCATACGCGCGCGTCAGCACGCCGGGATCGCTCATCAACAATTCGAGCGACGGCCGTGCGGTCGCGGCCGCGCGGCGCGAGAGCGAGTACGCACCTGCTTCACGAACTGCAGGTGAGGTCGACGCGAGCGCCGCGATGGCGGCCGCGTCGGTCTGCTCCGCCGGCAACCGGAAGAGGAAACGGACCGCGCGTGCACGCAGCCCTTCCGGCCACTGCCGGTCGGTCATCCAGAGGTAGCGCGGCAGCACCTCGCGCGTGAACGTCGGATCCGACGCGAGTTTCGAGAGCGCTTCGATCGCCTCGGCGGCGACGGCGGCGTCGTCATCTGCAGTCAGTTTGAGCAGCGCGTTCGCGCCGGCGACGTCGCCGATCTCGCCGAGGGAGAAGGCGACCGTCTCACGGACGCCGCGATCGGGATCGGAGGAGAGCGCGATCAACTCGGTCACACCGGCGCGAAGCTCGGTGCCGGGCGTCAGCTCGTTGTCGCCGTTGCTGTCGACGAACGTGTGCGGCCCGATGCGGCCGAGGGCCAGCGCGATGCGGCGGCGGTGCAGCGAGTTCTCGTGACGCACCCATTCCGCGACCACGGCCGGGTTGTACTCGCGGCGATCTTCGAGCGCGAGGATGCGCGCCTCTTCGGGAACGGTCATGCCGTACGGGCCGCTCGCGTTCGCGTTCGAGGTCGTCGGAGTGGTGGTTGCGGCAGTGGGCGTTTGCGGCTGCGGCTGCGAGGTCGTGCAGGCGATGCCGAGGAGCAAAACAATGGGGGCGAGCTTACGCATGGCGCGGAATGATACCGTTCCGGTCCGAATGAGCGGGGTCACGATCGAGGTCGAGCGCCTCGCCCGGCGATACGGCTCCCGATGGGCGCTCGCCGACGTCACGTTCCGCGTTCCTCCCGCCACCGTCCTGATGGTCGCGGGGCACAACGGCGCCGGAAAATCGACCCTCTTTCGCGTGCTCGCCACCGCCATTCGCCCCGACCGCGGCACCGTCACGATCGGCGGCTTCGACCTCGTGCGGCAGCGGCACGACGTGCGGCGGATGACCGCGATCCTCAGTCATCAGAGCTACCTCTACGATTCGCTTACGGCTCGCGAGAACCTGCAGGTCGTCGCCGATCACCTCGGCATCGGCCGCGGCGGCGTGTCGGGAGCGCTTTCGCAGGTCGGGCTCGCCGATCGCGCAAACGACGCCGTTGCGACCTTCTCAGCCGGCATGCGCAAGCGGCTCTCCTTTGCGCGCGTGCTGCTGCAGGAGCCGAAAGTCGTCCTGCTCGACGAGCCGTACGGTGCCCTCGATCCAGCCGGTTTCGATCTGGTCGACCGAGTCATCGGCGACCTCAAGCGCGGCGGCGCGACCATCCTCATGGCCACGCACCAATGGGAGCGAGGAGCGGGGCTGGCGGATGCGGCGATGGTGCTCGAGCAGGGGCGGGTGGTGTCGTTTGGGGATGTCGCGGCGGTGGCAGAGCGGAAAGCATGAAGGCAGAACGCAGAACGCAGAATGAAGAATTGAGAAAAGGGGGACGACGAGCACGCCTCTCGCGAGCGCGCGTCTCCTCTTTCTTCATTCTTCATTCTGCGTTCTGCGTTCTGCATTCATCTCCATCTCCCTCTCCGTTCCCATGGAGACAGCCAAAGTGCTGATCCCCTCCCTGAAAAAAGAGCTCCTGCTCCAGTGGCGGACGCGCGGTCAGCTCACGGCCGTGTTCGTGTTCGGGGCGGTGTCGCTGCTGCTGTTCAGTTTTGCCATCGGGCCGAATGCGGCGGCGCTGCGGACGTTCTCGGCCGGCTTTCTTTGGATCGCGGTGCTGCTTTCCTCCACGCTCACCCTCGCCGAGAGTTTTCATGGCGAGATGGAGAACCGCGCGCTCGAAGGGCTGCTCCTCCTGCCGTCCGATCCGCGCGCGCTCTACTACGCGAAAGCGATCGCCAACTGGCTGCAGCTCACGATGCTCGGCATCGCTCTCGTGCCGGTCATGGTCATTCTTTATGACGCCGGAACGACGCGCCTTCCGACGCTGCTGCTGGTGATCGTCCTCGGCGCGGCCGGCCTCTCCGCACCCGGAACGCTGTACGCCGCGATGACCGCGCAGTTGAAGGCGAAACAGACTCTCCTTCCTCTGCTGTTGTTCCCGCTGATCGTCCCGGCCCTGCTCGCGTCCGTCAAAGCAACGTCGTATGTGATTCTCGGAGACCCGATGGGTCAGGCAAAATCGTGGTTGTCGCTGCTCGCCGCGTTCGACCTCATCTACTGGGCGCTCTGCGGGATGCTGTACGAACGGGTCATCGAGGATTAGCAATGCGCAAAGGATTCGGATTCATCGCATTCGGCGTGGTCCTGCTGCTGACGGGCTCGTACCTCGGCCTGTTCGTCGCGCCGGCCGAGCGCTACATGGGCGACGTGCAGCGGATCATGTACGTGCACGTCCCGACCGCCTGGAACTGGATGCTGTCGGTCCTCTTCTCGCTCGTCTGCGCGATCGCCTTTCTCGCGCGCAACAACATGAAGTGGGACGCGCGGCTCGAAGCGTCGCTCGAAGTCTCGACCCTGCTCGCGTTTCTCCTCTGTTGTCAGGGCGCCATCTGGGCGAAGCCGACCTGGGGCGTCTGGTGGGACTGGGACCCGCGCCTGACCACCACCGCGGTCCTGCTCTTCGCCACGATCGGCATCCTCGCGCTGCGCAGCGCGGTCGAAGATCCGACCAAACGGGCGATCTGGTCTTCGGTCGCGACCATCATCGCGGCGGTCGACCTCCCGATCGTCTACTACTCGGTCAAATGGTGGAACTCGCTCCACCAGATGCAATCGACGCCGCAAACGGTCTCGTCCGCTTTCCACGCGCCGCTGCGGATCAACGCATTCGGCGTGCTCTTTCTGATGATCGGGTTCATCATGTTGCGCACGCGCATCGCCGCGGCCCGACTGGAGCGTGAGCTCGCCGGGCCGCCCGTCCGAATCGGAGAAGAAGCAGGGGAGCTCGCATGACCGAAGGTGTCATCAGTGGAGGATGGGAGTTCGTCTGGGCCGCGTATGGAATCACCGCGGCTGCATTTGCGATCTACGGGGTCACGCTCGTGATGCGGCTGCGCGCGTCGAGGAACCATGACCACTGAAACCGACAAGCTGCGGCGCAAAACCCGCCTGTTCATGTTCGGCGCCTTTGCGGTGGCCCTGCTTGCGTTCGGCGTGATCGCCGCCAGCGGCATCAGCAACAACCTCGTTTATTACTGGACGCCGTCGGATCTTCGCTCGAACGGTGAGAAGGCGTACGGCGCCAACATCCGCCTCGGCGGGATGGTGGCCAAAGGCTCGATCCGGAAGCTCGGCGGCTCGGCCGTCGAATTCGACGTCAAGGACGCAACGCATGTCGTGCGCGTGAAGACCTCCACCGTGCCGCCGCAGATGTTCCGCGAGAACATCGGCGTGGTGGTCGAGGGGACGATGACGCGCGGCGGCTACTTCGAATCGAACCGCCTGATGGTCTCGCACAACAACGAATACAAACCGCCCGAGAAGGGCCACCCGATGGACCGGAAAGAGCTCGAGCGAATGATGAAGGCGGTCGAGCAGGGGAACACATGATCGCGACTCTCGGCCGCATCCTCATCCTCGCGTCGCTCCTCGCCTCGGCGGCAGGTGCGATGGTCGGTTTCGCGGCCGGACGCTCCCGCTCGCTCGACGGTCTGAAGTGGGCGCGCCGCTTCGCCTATCTCTACGCCACGCTGATCATCAGCGCCGCGCTGCTCATGGTGTACGCGCTGCTCACGCACGATTTTTCGGTGAGCTATGTCGCGCAGGTCGGCTCGCGCTCGGTGCCGACGTGGGTGACCGTCGTCAGTCTCTGGTCGTCGCTCGAAGGCTCGATCCTTTTCTGGGGATTCGTGCTCGGCGCCTACATCGCCCTGGCCACGCGCTTCACCCGCGGGCTCTACACCGAGTATCAGCCGGACGCGATTGCGGTCTGGCTCAGCGTCGCGGCATTTTTCAGCTTCCTGATCGCCGGTCCGGCCAATCCGTTCGTGACGGTGCCGAATCCAGCGCTCGACGGCCCCGGCCCGAACCCGCTGCTTCAGAACCACATCCTGATGGCGATTCACCCGCCATTTCTCTACCTCGGCTATGTCGGCATGACCATCCCGTTCGGCTTCGCCTGCGCGGCACTGCTGCGCGGCCGCCTCGGGCACGGCGTGCTCAAGCCTCTGCGCGAGTCGCTGATGCTGCCGTGGATCTTCCTCTCGATCGCGATCATGCTCGGCGGCTGGTGGGCGTACGAGGTCCTCGGCTGGGGCGGTTACTGGGCGTGGGATCCGGTCGAGAACGCGTCGCTGCTGCCGTGGCTGACCGCGACTGCCGCGCTGCACTCGATGATGGTCGTCGAGCGCCGCGGGATTCTGAAGGGGTGGACCGTCACGCTCGTCCAGTCGACCTTCCTCCTGGTCATTCTCGGCACGTTCATGACCCGCTCCGGTGTGTTCAACTCGGTGCACTCGTTCACGCAGAGTGCGATCGGTCCGACCATCCTCGCGTTCCTCGCCGTGGCACTGCTCTTCTCGATCGCGCTGCTCGCGTTCCGCATCGACAAGCTCGAAAGCGAAGGACGGATCGAAGGCGCCGCCAGCCGCGAGGCGATGTTCCTCGTCAACAACCTGCTGTTCGTTCTGCTCACGTTCACGGTCCTGATCGGGACCGTTTTCCCGCTGATCGTCGAGGCGGTGAACGGCAAGCAGATGAGCGTCGGCCGTCCGTACTTTGACAGCATGGTCATTCCGATCGGCGCGGTGCTGCTGTTCGTGCTCGGAGTCGGTCCGGCGCTGCCGTGGGGACGCGCCTCGCGCGAGCAGATCAGGAAAGCGCTGCTGCCGCCGATCGCCGGCGCGCTGCTCTTCGTCATCGTCGGCTACATCGCCAACGTCCGCGGGCCGTGGACGTTGCTCACGCTCGCGTTCGGCGGTTACGCGGCGCAGGTGACGCTCGGCCAGATGTTCCTGCCGATGGTGCAGCGGATGCGCCGAGGCGAATCGCCGTCGACCGCGTTCGCCGAAGCGAACCTCCTCCGCGGGCGCCGCCGCTTCGGCTCGTACGTCGTCCACGCGGCGGTCGTCATCACCTTCATCGCCATCGCGGTCAGCAGCTCGATGCGTCAGCAGACCGAGCTGCATTTCAACAAAAACCAGAAGACGCAGGGCATCTCCGGATTCGACCTGCAGTTCCTCGGCGCGGACGAGCGCAGCGAGCCTCATCGCACCTCGATCGTGGCGCGGTTCGCACTGTTCCGCGACGGCAAGCAGGTGGCGATTCTCGAGCCGCGCATGAACCAGTATCAGATGATGCGCGAGCCGATCGGCTCGCCGGCCGTCTACACCACCGCCGGCGGCGACTTTTACATCGCGCTCAGCAACATCGATCTCGCCAATCAGACGACCAGCATCACGGTCTTCGTCGCGCCGCTCGTGGTCTGGATCTGGATCTCGGTGATCGTGATGGGACTCGGCGCGCTGTTCGGTCTCGTTCCGAATCGCCGCCGCGCCGAAGCCGCGGCACGCGAGCCGATGCCGGAAGCGACGCCGGAGACCGCATGAACCGCACTGTCCTCCTCGTCGGAGTGATCATCTCGGCAGTCCTTCTCGGCATCCTCTTTCTCGGTCTGGGCAAGAATCCGAACGAGATCCGCTCGCCGCTCATCGGCAAGGCCGCGCCGGCGTTCGCGCTGCGCGAAGTCGGCACCGGCCGCACCATCGATCTCGCCGCGCTCAAGGGCAAACCGGTCGTCCTCAACTTCTGGGCGACCTGGTGCGCGCCATGTTGGGAAGAGCACCCGATCCTGGTCGCGAACGCGCGCATGCTGCAGCCGAACGTGCAGTTCCTCGGCGTCGTTTTTCAGGACGAAGAAAAAAAGATCCTCGGCTTTCTCGAACAACGCGGCTCGAGCTATCCAACCGTCGTCGATGACAAAGGAAAGACCGCCATCGCATACGGCATCGGCGGTGTTCCCGAAACGTTCTTCCTCGACGCAAACGGCGTCATCGCCGCCAAATACAACGGCCCGATGTCGGCCGATGTCCTTCAGGCGAACCTGCAGAAGGTGATGCGTTGATGAGCGGCGGTCGCGATCAAGAATGTGTCATTCCACGCCGCGCAGACGGCGTGGAATCTCCCTCGGACAGGCGACGCCTCCGGCCTGCGGCAGGGGATCCCGCGCTCACGCGCGGGATGACACGAATTCGAATCGGCATGCTGCTCACCGTCATCCTGTCGCTCAGCGCGCTTGCCCAAACCGCCACCCTCAAAGTCCCTGATGCCGCGCAGTTCGTCGGTCAGCCGCAGGGGACGCCGATCGCCGGCGCCGCGCTCGCACAACGAACGAACGAAGTCGGCGGTCTGCTCCGCTGCCCCGTCTGTCAGGGGATGTCGGTCTCCGACTCGCCGTCGGAGATGGCGGTCAACATGAAGGGTCAGGTGCGCGAGCTGCTCGAGCGCGGGTACACCGAGGAGCAGATCCTGAAGTATTTCGAACTGTCGTATGGGCAGTTCGTGCTCCTCAAACCGAAATTCGAAGGCGTGACCACGATGGTTTGGCTGCTCCCCGCGATCGCGCTGCTGCTCGGCGCCGTGGTCCTCTTCTTCACGTTCCGCAGACTCACCGCCGCGCCGAAAACGAGCGACAGCGCCGTCGCCGCGCCGCCGGTGGAAGACCCGTATCTCGCGCGGGTGCGCGATCTCGTCAGTGGAGGCAAGTCTTGAACGCACCGACCGATTGGACCAGCCCGATCGCCATTCTCGCGGCGGGGCTCGTCCTCGGCGCGCTGGTGATGATGTTTTTCGGCCGACGCCGGCAGCAGCAGATCAGCGACGATGTCGCCCTCAACGATCTGCACGCGAAACGCGACGTGCTCCTCGAACAACTGCGCGATCCGTCCGTCACGGGCGACGAGCGGACGCGTCTCGAGCTCGAGACCGCCGAGGTGTTGCGGCAACTCGATGCGCGCGGCGCGAGTGCCGCGACGAGCGGCAGCGCCGCACCGGCGACGACCGCAATGAATCCGACGATCAAAGGCTTCCTCTGGGGCGCCGGTTCCGTCGCCGCACTCGCGGCCCTCGGCTATTTCGTGATGCAGCAGGCCACGCCGCGTCAGGAAGGCGGCTCGCTCACCGGTGGCTTCGAATCGGGTCAACCGCAGGCGCAGGCGCAGCAGCAGGGCGCGCCGGCGCAGCCCGACGCCGCGATGCAACAACTGGAAGCTGCAGTGCAGAAAGATCCGAACAACCTCGCGTTGCGCAACGACGTCGCGCAGGCCTACCTCGAGCGCGAGAACCTGATGGCTGTCTTTCAGCACACGCAGTTCGTGCTCGAAAAATCGCCCGACGACAGCCGCGCGCTGACCTACCAGAGCTTCGTGCGCATGGCCATGGGCGACGCGGACGGCGCGACGAAAATGCTGCAGCGCGCGACGACCGTGAATCCGCAGAACCTCGACGGCTGGGTCGCGCTGGCGTGGATTTACGCGCAGAGCGATCGGATGAACGAGGCCGAACGGATGATCGCCGAGGCCGCGAAACAATCGCCCGAGAACAAGGGGAGACTCGACGCGGTGTTCGCGCAGATGAAGCAGCACGTCGCCGAGGGGACCAAACAGCCGCAGGTGGCGCAGGGCGATCCGCTGCCGCAGGGGCATCCGCCAATCGACGGCGGGCCCGCTCCGTCTATGTCTGCACCCGCGCCCGCGCCGGCGACGACCGGCCCGAGCGTCCGCGTCACGCTCAACCTCGACGCCGCCGCGAAACAGCGCACCGGCGTGCTGTTCGTCATCGCCCGCAATCCTGCCGGCGGCCCTCCCGCCGCCGTCAAACGCGTCACCGCCGCAACCTTCCCAATGACCGTCGAGCTCAGCTCCGCCGACTCGATGATGGGCCAGCCCCTCCCGCCAAACTTCCGCCTCGAAGCCCGCCTCGACAGCGACGGCGACGCCATGACCCGCGTGGCAACCGATCCGAGTGCCGTTCGCGAGGGAGTGTCGGTGGGGTCGGCGGTGACGTTGGCGTTGAAGTAGGCGCGCG
>DASVRB010000545.1:0-23602 GCA_036388835.1 Thermoanaerobaculia bacterium
GATGCGGGAAGCGTCGCGGTTCGCGTCGTCGGCGAACGTCCAGTCGGGGCACGCCGCGCGCAATCCCTCGATGAGGTCGCGACGATCGCTGTAGATGCCGGCGTGCGAGACCATGCGCGTGAGCCGTTCATTGTAATGTCCGCGCTCCATGCGCATCGCCCAAATCGTGCTGCCGGGAGCCTCCCCTTTCGAACGCAAACTGCAGCGGATCGATCGCGCCGCGCTTTCGGCGAGCCATGAAGTGACGGTCGTCTCGATCGAGGAGGTCGCGCGGAGCGGCGCCGCGATCGCGCACGTTTACGCCAGCGGAGAGCTTCCGCCGGCCGCGTTCACGCGCATGCCCATCCCTTACGTGGCGAGCGTTCCCCTGCCGCAATCGAAATGGTCGCTCCGGAAGCCGGTCGCTCCACGCGCCCTGATCTCGCCCCTCGGCGACGAGGCGGTGCCGGAGGCGGTGGAGGATTTCTGGTTCGAGAGCCGCCGCCAACCTGTTGCGCGTGATGTAAAAATTGTCGGCAGTTTTGCGCGTTACGGAATTCGCTCGATGATCGACAAAACGCTCCACCGCATCGGCCGTTTTCGTTCGGACGTGACGTGGCATCTCTACGAAAACGACCCCACGCCGGAGGATCTAGCGGGCGTAGATGCGTGGGTCGATCCGGCCGCCTCCGAGAGCGACTTTTCGGGGTTCGTGGCGGAAGCGCAAGTCTTTGGCCTGCCGGTAATTGCGTCGCGAACGGCCATCAACGCGAAGAGGCTCGAAAACGGGCGCACCGGCATGCTCGTACCACCCGGCGACGCGAACGAGATGACTCATGCGATACTAGCCGCCCTGTTCAAAGTCGAGGTAGCGGAGAGCAGACAACTGGCGGCAAAACAGACGGCCTCGAAGTACCGCTCGAGGCAACGGCTGCGCATCCTGACGCGGGTCTACGAACAGCACATTTCATGAGCCTTTTCCGCGATCTTCCGAATTCGCAGCGCCGCGCCATCGACATCGTCAAAGAGGTCGCGGCGGAGAAGGCGTGCCGCCCGTTTCTCGTCGGCGGCCCGGTGCGCGACATTCTCCTCGGCCGGCGCGCCGTCGACATCGACCTGACTCTCGAGAACGGCGGCTCGACGCTGGCACGGGCGCTGGCAAAACGGGTGGACGGACGGCTCCGCTCCTATCCGCAGTTCCTCACTTACAAAGTGACGGCGAGCGAGTTTCCGGAGATCGACATCGCCACCGCACGCAAAGAGCGCTATCGCCAGCCGGGCGCACTGCCGGCCGTCACGGCCGGACGCCTGAAAGACGATCTGCTTCGCCGCGATTTCTCGATCAACGCGATCGCGGTCGATCTGCTGACCGGCGCGATGCACGACCCGAGTCGCGGCGAGCGCGATCTCGACGCGCGGCTCGTGCGCGTGCTGCACGACAAAAGCTTCGTCGATGATCCGACCCGCATCTTCCGCGCGACCCGTCTCGCCGCGCGCCTCGGATTCACGATCGAGCCGCACACCGCGGAGCTGATGCGCGACGCGATCGACAACGGCGCGCTCGAAACGGTCTCGAAAGAGCGCATCTGGCGCGAGCTCTTCCTGGCGATGGATGAGGAGGAGGCGCCGGAGATCCTGGCCGATCTCTCCAGCCGCGGTGCGCTGCACGCGCTGTTCGGCCGCCGCTCGTCCGACGATCTGCGAGGCCGCCTCGACGCCATTCACACGCAGCTCCGGGAGAACGAACATCTCGATCGTTACGTGCTCTACACCGGCGCGCTGCTCCGTGGCGACGCCTCGCCGATCGATTTCGAGGGCTCCGGCTTCTCGCAAAAACGGGCGCGCTCGGTGGTGGAGATCGCGAATGAAGTGCCGCGCGTCGGCGAGGCCCTCGGCGCCGCCGACAGCGATCGCGCACGCTTCCGCATCTACCGCAGCCTCTCCCCCGAAATGCTGACCGTGATCGGCTCCGAGCTGACCGGCGAACAGCAGCACATCCAGCGATACCGCGAGTACGAAAACTTCAAGCTCCCACTGCGCGGCAACGACCTCGAAGTCCCCGGCGGCCCGCACGTGGCACAGGCGCTCGAGCAAACGCGCGAAGCCGTCTTCAGCGGCGAAATCGCCCCCGAGAACGCCCGCTCGTACGCGAGAAAAGTGGCGAAGCAGTTGCTCGAAGAGAACGCCGGCTCCCCGTCATCCTGAGCGTCAGCGAAGGATCTCGGCGACGACGACCGGAGCGACAGGCGCCGGTCGTCGCATTTTGAGGTCCTTCGCTGCCGCTCAGGACGACGGGTTGAATGCGCCTCGCCCGAGGAACCGAGGAACCGAGGAACTCCGAGGAACCGAGGCACCGAGGAACCGACGAACCGAGGAACCGAGGAACCGAGGCACCGAGGAACCGAGGCACCGAGGCACCGAGCCCCAAGGTTCCGCGTATCATCCTCACGTGCGCCGAATCATCGCCGCCGTCCTTTTGCTGAGCGCCTCGGCTGCGCTCGCGCAGCACGACATCACGAAAGTCGAGCCAGCTGGCGAGGACGCGGCAATCTCCACGGTCATCCCGATGCGGCGGGGGATGAAAAAGTACGACATCCCCGATCTCGCAGGCGCGCAGCAGGCGGTCGGGTCGCAGCTCATCGACGGCAGGTTGAGGAAGCCGCTGCTCGACTACCTCACCACCGAGGGGTCGCTCACCCAGCGGATATCGATCTTTGAGGGGGGACTGGTCGTCGTGCAAATGACCGGCGCCGCCTCAATCCGCAAGAAAGTGTTGCTGCCGCCCGATGCGCTCGAGTCGTACAGCAAATCGGTGACGCCGAAATCGCTCGGCGCGATCGACCCGAGCGCGCTGGCGCGGCCCGATCGCGACCGCCGCTCCGTCATTCGCGTCTACGACGCAGAGGGCAAACCGACCGAGCGCGTCTTCAATCCGGCGCGCGTGCTGCCGAACGAATTGAACATGCAGCTCGCCCCCGTTCGCGACCTGCTCCGGGCGATCTCCGAAGACCGCGACGTCACCTCCAGCGTCGCCGGATACGAGCCGGCCGCCGGCGACGAGCTGGTGGCGGACGATCGGAAGGTCTATCGCGTCGTGCGCGTCGTGCAGGGGAGCGATCCGGTCGTCGAATTGAAGTGCCTCGACGCGCCGACCACGATCTACGTCGCGAAGAAAAACCTTCACCTCTATTTCGTCGGAGCCAACCCCCGTTGATCGCGCGCAGGACGGGTCGCCGAACAGCTCGATGAGCGGCGTGCGCATCACAGGCGGCTCGTTGCGCGGACGCCGCATCGCTGTGCCGAAAAACGAAGTGCGTCCGACCTCCGAGCGCGCGCGCCAGGCCTTCTTCAACATCGTCGGGCCGCGCATTCACGAAGCGCGTTTTCTCGATCTTTTTGCCGGCAGCGGGATCTTCGCGCTGGAGGCGTTTTCGCGCGGCGCGAAAGAATGTGTGGCGGTCGATCTCTCGCGAAAACATACTGCCTCCATCGAGCGAAGCGCGCGCGAGCTCGAGGCGCCGGTCCGCATCGTCACGGCTGACGCGCTGGCCGGGATTAAGCGTCTCGGCGGAGAGGTTTTCGACGTGATCTACGCCGATCCGCCGTACGCCTACGAGCAGTACGACGAACTGTTGATGACGATCGACCAACATCTGACGCTCGCAGCCGACGCACTCGTCGCGATCGAGCACCGGCGCCGCACCGAGCCGTTCGCGGCAACGCTCTCCAACCTGACGTTCTCCCGGCGCGCCGAGTACGGCGAAGTGTGGATCAGTTTTTTCATTGCATGAGGTCGCATGGCAGATCAGAAGACATCGATTGAGCTCACGCTGAACGAGCAGCAGACGCACACGCTCTTCGGCAATCACGACGAGAACATCCGCACGATCGAAGACGCGTTCGACGTCAAGATTTCTTCGCGCGGTAGAGAGATTTTCGTCTCCGGCAACGCCGAGAACGGTGCCGCCGTGCACAAGATGCTGGGCGAGCTCCAGAGCCTGATCGAGCAGGGTTATCCGATGAAGAAGTCGGACGTGCAGTCCGGCATCCGCGTGATGCGCGACAAGCCGGACGCGTCGCTGATCGACTTCTTCACCGACGACAAAGTGCACAACGCCATCCGCCGCGTGGTCACGCCGCGCAACATGGCCCAGAAGCTCTACCTGCAGGCGATCAACGACAAGGACATCGTCTTCGGCGTCGGCCCCGCCGGCACCGGCAAGACGTACCTCGCCGTCGCCGCCGCCGCGGCCGCGCTGCAGGACAAGCAGATCAAGCGCATCGTGCTCTGCCGCCCCGCGGTCGAAGCAGGCGAGCGCCTCGGCTTTCTCCCCGGCGACATCGCCGAGAAGATCAATCCGTACCTCCGCCCGCTCTACGATTCGCTCTACGACATCATCGGCTTCGAAAAGGTCGAGAAGCTGATGGAGCGGAGCATCATCGAGATCGCGCCGCTCGCATTCATGCGCGGCCGCACGCTCAACGATTCGTTCATCATTCTCGACGAGGCGCAGAACACGACTCCCGAGCAGATGAAGATGTTCCTCACCCGCCTCGGATTCGGCTCGAAGGCGGTCGTCACCGGCGACATCACCCAGGTCGATCTTCCGGACGGGAAGAAGTCGGGACTTCGTGAAGTGCGGCGCATCCTCGACGGCGTGGAAGGACTGCAGTTCTTCGACTTCAGCCAGCGCGACGTCGTCCGCCATCCCCTCGTCGCGAAGATCGTCACCGCCTACGACAAAATCGACAGCGAGCGGGAGAAAGCGGAAGCGGCGGCCGCCGGAAACAGGGCGTGACGAACGTCGAAGTCACAGGCATCGCCGTTCCGCGTTTCAGCAAGCGCGAGATCGCCTCGTTCACGCGCAAGGTGCTGCTGACGCTCGATAATCTCGACAAGCTCGAGGAAGAGATCACCGAGATCTCGATCGCGTTCGTCGACGACGACGCGATGACGGAGCTCAACAAGCGCTTCCGCGGGAAGAAGAAGACCACGGACGTCCTCACCTTCCCCGCCGATGATTCGTACAACGAACCGTCCGCTACCGGCCGCCCCCTCGGCGACATCGTCATCTCGGTCGATCAAGCCCGCCGGCAGGCCGCCGACGAGAAACACTCCCTCGCCACCGAGATCCGCTATCTCGTCGTCCACGGCGTGCTGCACGCCCTCGGCTACGACCACGAGACCGACGCGGGAGAAATGGTGGCGCTGGAGCTGGCGGTGAGGGAGAAGGTGGATCTGGCCTGACATGCTCGTGGAGCGGCGGGCTCTTAGCCCGCCGAGCATCCACGCCACCACCGCACCAACCCGTCATCCTGAGCGTCAGCGAAGGATCTCAGCGGCGACGGCCGTCGCATTTCGAGATCCTTCGCTAAAGCTCGGGATGACGGCGGGAAGACGGACCGCACCTACTCCAACCCAATGATCCCGTCTTTCCACAACTTGTAGAAAATCAGCATCGCGTCGGTCTCGCGGCTCACCAACCCGTCATCCTGAGCCGGCAGCGTAGGATCTCAGCGGCGACGGCCGTCGCGTTTCGAGATCCTTCGCTAAAGCTCAGGATGACGGCGGGAAGACGGCCTGCAACTAATCCAACCCAATGATCCCGTCTTTCCACAGCTTGTAGAAGATCAGCATCGCGTCGGTCTCGCGGATGGGCGAGATTTTGATGAGCGAGCCGATGTCCCACTGGCCGTTGATGCGGGAGAGGATGAAGCCCTCGTTGGGCGAGAAGTTCATCTGGGTGATCTCTTCGAGCGCGCGTGTGACGCGCGGCACTTTGGAGTCGAGCAGGCCCTGGTTGCGCAGCTCGCTCATGATCACGGTCTCGGCGCCTTTGACCGCGCTGCGCACTTTGGCGTGATTCGGGTCGAGGTTCTGCGCGGCGCGCAGGAGGCGCTGCGTTTTCTCGAAATCGCGCGAGCGCAACGCTGCCTGCGCGGCGTTGAGCAATGACGTGATCTCGTCGCTCTCGCTGAACTCCGCCGCACGCTCGGGCGTCGGCGGCGCGATCGGCGCGACGGTCTCCTCGACGATCTTGGCCATCTTCTGCGTGCTCGGATCGATCAGCTTCACGAAGCCGTGGCGCACGAGCGCGCAGATGGTCGACGAGACGCGAAATGCGGACGAACGGCTCTCCAGCACGAGGTCGGCGATGGTGCGCTTGCCGTCGATCGCGCGGACGATCGGCTCTTCGACTTCCTCGAGCTCTTCGCCGTCGAGAGGCTTGAGCAGCACCGGAATGACGCTCTCGTCCGGCACTGTCTCGCGGATGCGCGCCCACTCATCGACGCGGCGCGTCCCCTCCATGATGATGCCGGTGACGTCGACCTGCAGCGGGATCATCTCCTGCTTCGGCAGCTCGTCGTCGACGAAGAAAAAGTCGCCGTCGTTCCAGAGGAAGATGTCGTAGATCTCCTCCTCCGCTTTGAGGCGCATCAGGCGCTGCAGGTCGGACTCGCTGATGACGTCGATCATCACCAGGATTTTTCCGAGGAGGATGCCGGACTGCAGTTGCACCTCCATCGCCTTCTTCAGTTCCGGCTCGGTGAGGTAGCCGTGCGACATGAGGAACTGGCCGAGGTACTCGCGCGGGTCGTTGGACGCCGAGGAGATGACGCGGCCGCGGCGGAAAAAGATCTTCTTCTCGACGCGTTTGTTCGCGACGACGAGCGTACCGGTCTTCTGCCCCAGGCTGAGCCACTGGAGGAGGTCGCCCGGGAGCATGGTTTGGAGGTTTCCGGAAAGGCCCATCGAAAGGAGCGCGATTATAGCCGCCACGGGCGGCTGCGTAGGTTGGCCAAGCCTTGGGCGCGGTGTACTACGTTGGGCGACCCTGGTGAGCGGAATGACAGGGAACGATGTCGTCAGCGCGCAAAAAAAGCGGCGGCCTCTCGGCCGCCGCTCTGGTTCAATACCTGCTGTTTGCTCAGCGCACCGAGCGCCGTCGCGATGATTGCGTGACCGTCACCGTCACCTCGCGCGTGGAACTGTTTCCGCTCGCGTCGGTCACTTCGATCGTGATCGTGTAGATGCGATCGGCCGAGCCGGCGCGCTCGGAGCGAAGGTCCACCGTCAGCGCACCGGTGATGTTCCAGTCCGGCCCTGTGTCGCCGTCGCCCGTGCCGTTCACCGGCTGGTTCGAGCGCACGGACACGATGCGCGCGATCGGCGCGTCATCGACTTCGTCGAATGCGACGACCGTCACCTGCACCGGCACCATCTGATGATTCGGCGGCCAGAGCACGCTCGGCGTCGCGTTGACGCTCGAGATCACCGGCGCGGCCGTGTCGCGCACGGCGATGTTGAATGCACCGAACGACTCGTGTCCCTGCAGATCGCTTGCGACGCAGCTCACGAGAGTCGTGCCGATCGGGAACACGCTGCCGGACGCCGGAACGCAGGTCGCCGTGACGCTGCCGTCGACGGCGTCAATTGCCGTCACGGTGTACGTCACGACCGCACCCGCCGCGCTTGTTGCCTCGGCCACGATGTCGGCGGGCAGCGTCAGGACCGGGCCATTCGCGTCGATGACCGTGACGTTGAACTTGCCGGTCGAGGAGCCGTTGCCGTTGGTCGCGGTGCAGACCACTTCCGTGCTGCCGATCGGGAACAGCGACCCCGAGGACGGCGTGCACGAGACCGTGCCGTCGCTGACGCCGACCGTGAATGCGACCGTCGCGCCGTTGCTGCTCGTCGCGTCGACGAACATGTCGTCCGGCATCGTCAGGATCGGCGCGCCGCCCGCAACCAGGACTTTGAACGTGCCGCTCGCGTAATTCAGGTGCGCGTCGTACGCCTCGCAATGCACTTCCACGATGCCGGTCGGGAACGTCGATCCCGATTGACGCGAGCACGTCACCGGAACGGGTCCATCGAGAAGGTCGTATGCGGTGGCCTCGAACGTCACGACCGACGTCTCACTCCGGAAATCTTCCGGCAGCGTGAGCACCGGCGGCACGGTGTCGGAGACCAGCACTGCGAACTCACCGGTCGCGGTGCCGTTCGCGTCGGTCGCGGAGCAGAGCACCGGCGTGATGCCGATCGGGAAGAGCGCACCCGATCTGCGCGAGCAGGTCACGAGCACGTTCTGGCCGCTCTCGCTGACCGCCGTGGCTTCGAACTCCACCTTCGCGCCTTCGGAGTTTTCGGCCTCCGCGATCACATGCTCCGGGAGATTGAGCAGCGGCGGCCCGAACACTTCGACGGTGGCGACGCTGAAGCGCACCGGCCCGACCTGCTGCACCGCGCCGTCGACCCTCACCGAGAGGGTGACGGCGTACGTCCCCTCCATGAACAGCACGTCCTCGGGCGCCCAGAAGATGACCGTGCGGGCATCGACATAGTTCGGCGCGAGCACGAACTGCCCCGCGGGGCCGGAGATGGTGACCAGTTCCGTGCCGAGGAGATCGGTCCCCTCGATCGTGACGAACTCCTCCACGTTGCCGAACCGGATCAGCTCGGGGGAGACCGACGTCACAGTGGCGGCGCTGGCAAACGAAGACACGAAGCACAGGAGTGCTGCAAGGACGACCCGGTTGTAATGCATGGCCGGAATTATGGGGCGACGGCGGCGCAAAGTAAACGCGTCAGGTTTGGCAACTCATTACACTACGCGGCCGATGAGCGACGACCGTCCCCTTTTCTACACCGCCGCCGATCTCGCCGTGCGCGGCTTCTCCGAAAACGACCTCGCGGAGCCGGGCAAATTTCCCTACACGCGCGGCCCGCAGGCGTCGATGTATCGCGGCAAGCTCTGGACGATGCGGCAGTACGCCGGCTTCTCGACCGCTGCCGAATCGAACGCCCGCTATCGCTATCTGCTCGAGCGCGGCACGACCGGACTTTCGGTGGCGTTCGACCTGCCGACGCAGATCGGGATGGACTCCGACGACGCGCGCGCGCGCGGCGAAGTCGGGAAGGTCGGCGTAGCCATCGACTCGATCGCCGACATGGAGACGCTTCTCGACGCGATCCCGCTCGACAAGGTCTCGATCTCGATGACCATCAATGCGCCGGCGTCGATTCTTCTCGCGCTGCTGCTGGTCGTGGCGGAGCGGCGCGGCACCGACTGGACGAAGCTCTCCGGGACCATTCAAAACGACATCCTCAAGGAGTACGCCGCGCGCGGCACGTACATCTTTCCTCCGGCGCCGTCGCTGCGCATCGTCAGCGACATCTTCGAGTTCTGCGCGCAGTCGGTGCCGCGCTGGAACACGATCTCGATCTCCGGGTATCACATCCGCGAAGCCGGTTCGACGGCGGTGCAGGAAGTTGCGTTCACGCTCGCGAACGGTCTGCAGTACGTGCAGTCGGCGGTGGAGCGAGGCCTGGACGTCGACTCGTTCGCGCCGCGCCTTTCGTTCTTCTTCAACGCGCACAATGATTTCATCGAGGAGATCGCGAAGTTCCGCGCCGCGCGCAAGCTGTGGGCGAAGCTGATGGCGGAGCGTTACGCGCCGAAGGATCCGCGCTCGCTCGCATTGAGATTCCACGCGCAGACGGCCGGCTCGACGCTCACCGCGCAGCAGCCGGAGAACAACGTCGTGCGCGTCGCCTACCAGGCGATGGCCGCGGTGCTGGGAGGTTGCCAGTCGCTGCACACGAACAGCCGCGATGAAGCGCTCGCGCTGCCGACCGAAGAGTCGGTGAAGATCGCGCTGCGCACGCAGCAGATCCTCGCCTTCGAGAGCGGCGTCTCCACGGCCGCCGATCCGCTGGCCGGGTCGTACATGGTGGAAGCGCTGACGCTCGACATCGAGCGCGAGGCGCTCGCGCTCATCGAAAAAATCGACGCCATGGGCGGCGCGATGGCCTCGATAGAATCAGGCTTCATGCAGCACGAGATCGGCGAATCGGCGTATCTCGCGCAGCGCGCGCTGGAGGACAAGAGCGCGATCGTCGTCGGCGTCAACGAATTCCTCGACGACTCCAAAGCGACGCTCCCGATCATGACCATCGACGAGAGCGTCGAGCGCGATCAGGTCGCGAGACTGAACGCCTTCCGCGACGCCCGGAAAAGCGACTGGCAGTCCGCCCTCACCCGCCTCGACGAAGCTGCCCGCGGCACCGCCAACCTCATGCCCCTCATCGTCGACGCCGTGCGCAACGAATGCACGATCGGCGAGATCGTGAGCACGCTCAAGCAGACGTTCGGCGAGCACACGGAGCAGGGGTTTTGATGGAACGTAGAAGGTAGAAGGTAGAAAACACGGAACGGGCATTCGGGTGTCATCCCGCGCGTCAGCGCGGGATCCCCTGCCGTGAGCCACTGCCGTCGCGGACCGGGAGGGGATCCCGCGCTGCGCGCGGGATGACACATGAACGTTCTACGTTCCACTCACAGACCCGCCTTCGCCGCATGCTCGGCCAGTAACCAGCGGAGGACGCTCCATGACAGGTCGGAGTACGTGTCGAACTCCTTCACCTCGTGCGGCGGTTCTTCGTCGACGTAATTGAAGATGTCGCGCGTGTGCGGTTGCGGCTCGCTGCCTGTCATGCGCACGAGCGGCAGCTCGGACTCGTTGAGATACACGTGGAACGACGCGCCGAAGTTGCTGCTGTCGTTGAGCAGGTTGTCGAGGCCGACCGGCTTCGAGCCGCCGTCCGTCGGGCAGTAGACCTTGTGCACCGCGAAACGGTCGCCCGCGAGCCAGGCGCACTGTCCCGGCGTGAGCGTCAGGAGGCCAACCTTCTCCGCGTCCCATGCGAGCGTCGCGTACGCCATGATGTCGAGCTGGCCATAGAGGCAGTAGACGATGCCGGTCGTGTCGCCGTGCGAATGCATCGGCGAGTAATGCTGCGCCGGCCAGATCTCCAGCACGACCGGCGAGCCGTAGTCGCCCGCGTGCTGGTCGCCGGTCGGGCCGCGGTAGCCGAAGCGCGAGGCATCGTCGTCATAGTCGCCTTTGCCCGTGCACGCGACGCGGATGTACGGCGGATGGGTCGGGTCTTTCTTCGCTTTCTGCTCGAGGATGTAGCGCAGGATCCCGCCGCCGTTCGGCGCGAGAAACGCGCGGATTCCTTCCGCTTCCCACGTCGACAGCCGGATCTGCGCGGCCTTGCGCGCGAGCTCCATGACCGCGGTCGGAATCATGAGCTGACGGACGTAGTCGTCGAACGAGGTGGCGGTCTGAATGACCAGCGACGGCGAGAGCCTCGCGGCGGCGATGCGGAGCTGCTGCTCTTCGTCCGCGGTGATGTAGAACGGAGGTCCGTTTACCGGTTTTTCCATTCTTCCATCATCCGACAGAAGTCGTCGAAGAGGTAGAAGGAGTCGTGCGGGCCGGGTGCCGCTTCGGGATGGTATTGCACGGCCAGCGCGGGCTCGCGGCGGTGGCGAAAGCCCTCGAGGGTCTGGTCGTTGAGATTGATGTGCGTGTACTCGACGTCGTTCTCGCTGAGCGAATCGGCATCGACGGAAAAGCCGTGATTCTGGGCCGTGATCTCGACGCGGCCGGTGCGCAGGTCTTTGACCGGATGATTGCCGCCGCGATGGCCGAACTTCAGTTTGTAGGTCTTGCCGCCGAGCGCCAGTCCGAGCAACTGATGGCCGAGGCAGATGCCGAAGATCGGGACCTTGCCGACCAGGCGGCGGATGTTCTCGTGCGCGTACGTCACCGGCTCCGGATCGCCGGGGCCGTTCGACAACAGCACGCCGTCGTAGCCGCGATCGAGAATCTCGTCTGCATGCGTGGTCGCCGGATAGACCGTCACTTCGCAACCCTGCCGCGCGAGCTGCCGGAGAATGTCGCGCTTCACCCCAAAGTCGTACACCGCCACGCGCAGCCGCGGTTCGTCCGCCGCCTCTTCGAATGGATACGGCCGCAGCGCGGTCACCCGCTTCACCAGATCGAGTCCCGACATCGACGGCGACTGCCGCAGCTCGGAGACAATCGCATCGACGGAGCGATGCGCGTTCGAGGTGATCATCCCGAGCATCGCGCCCGCGTTGCGGATCCTGCGCGTCAGCGCGCGCGTGTCGACGCCGGAGATGGCGGTGATGCGCGTTTTCGTGAAGTAGTCGCCGAGCGACATCTCCGCGTGCGCGTTGGAAGGCTCGGCGACCGCGTCACGCACCACGAACCCGGCGACCTGCGGCTGTTCGCTCTGCTGCACGACGTTCTCGACGCCGTAGTTCCCGATGTGCGGATACGTCATCACCACGATCTGGAAGCGGTAGGAGGGGTCGGTCGCGATCTCCTGATAGCCGGTCAGCGACGTGTTGAAAACGACCTCGCCGATCGCGTCGTTCGTCGCGCCGAACGACTCCCCGTCGTACACCGTACCGTCTGCGAGAACGAGTCGTGCCTGTGCCATCGGACCGGCCCGGATCGTACCACGCAGGTTCGCGTCGAAATGACGCGCCCGCGTCGTTCAGGCGCGGCTCGAACCACGCGTTAGCGTACGGCGCGCTCGGCCTGCCAGAGATGCCGCCGCGCATGCGAGGCCATGACCGCGAACGCGTCGATGAACGTGATCTTGATCAGCTTCGACGCGGGCGTCCCGACGCGCAGTTTCGTCCGGTCGTACGCGTCGCTCTCCTCGAGCAGCGCGATCAATTGCGCGTGCGTCTGGTCGAAGCGCTGCAGCAGTTCGTTGCGCGACGGCATCTCGCGCGGCGCGAGCTTCTGCGTCGGGATCTTCACGCGCATGCGGCGCACCGGTGGCTCCATGATTTTCAGAAACATCCGGCCGGCGAAACTCGGCTTCTCGACCGGATTGTCGGAGCGCACGGTGGCCGCTTCGAGCACGCGCCGCAGCCGCCGCACGTACAGCTCCCCCGTCGCGCTGAGATGGTCGAGGCACTCCGCCACCGACCACGATTGCTCCGAAGGCCGGCGCATCAACGCGGCGTCGTCGAGGCGCGCCGCGAGCTCGCGTGCGCGGCGCACCGCATCTTCGAGCTCACCACGCAGACGTTCCGTTTCTGGCTTCATTCGTACCTCAATGCTTCGACAGGATTGAGCCGCGCCGCGCGCATGCTCGGAATGATGGTGGCGAGAAAGGAGACGGCGATCGAGAACCCCGCGATGACCGCCAGATCGCTCGGCTCGGTCACGAACGGAATGGAGGAGACGAAGTAGACCTCCGCGATCTCGGGCGGAAACTTCACCAGTTCGAAGGTGGTGATGATCCAGCAGATCGCGGTGCCGAGCACCACGCCGAGGAGAGTTCCGACCAGGCCGACGATGGTGCCGTACCAGATGAACACGCGCCGCACCATCCGCGGCTCCGCCCCCATCGAAGTGAGGATGCCGATCTCGCGGCGCTTCTCCTGCACGGTCATGATCAGCGTCGAGACGATGTTGAACGTCGACACGAACACGATGAGACCGATGACGATGAAGAGAATGAGCTGCTGGATGCCGAGGAGTGAGAAGAGCTGGCGGTTCATCTCGCGCCAGTCGCTGACGACGTAACGGCCTCCGGTGCGCTGCTCGACGAGCTTCACGACCTGGTCGACGTCGGCGCCGGGCGCGAGCTTCACTTCGATGAGGTTGGCCATGCCGGGCGCGTCGAGCAGCGCCTGCGCTTCGCGGATGTCGATGAACAGCCAGCGCGCATCGAACTCGTAGAAGCCGGTGGAGAAGACGTTCGTCACGATGAAGGTTGCGCTGCGCGGCAGAAAGCCTTCCGCGCTGTCGGCGGCCACGGTGATGCTGATGGCGTCGCCCGCTTTCGCGCCGAGGCGCGCCGCAAGGTAGCGGCCGACGGCGACGCCGCGATCGCCTTCCGCGGTCACGAATGAAGCGCGCGGTCCGATCACTTTGGCCAGCATTTGCGAGCTTTTTCCGCGCGCCGGCTCGATTCCTTTGAGCATCACTTCGGTGCCGGTGCTGTTGTTCTCCGTCGTCACCACGCCGTGCCGGTACAGCACCGGCGAAGCCTGGGCGATCCCGGGCGTGCTGCCGACCACACGCGCCACGCGCACCGGATCGTCGATCGACGCGCCGACCGAATAGACGAAAACCTCCGCGTTCCCGCCGAGCAGCTTCGACTGCAGATCGCGCCGGTACCCGGTCATCAGCGCCATCGAGATCACCAGCGCCATCACCCCGATCACCAGCCCGAGAATCGAGGCGAGACCGACCGCCGAAACCAGCCTGTCCGTAGGCCGCCGGAGATACCGCCACGCAATGCGGCGCGCAAGAGTCATGCGCCGCGGATTATGGGGCATGGAGCGCGGGCGGGTTCTGGTGGAGCGGCGGGCTTTAGCCCGCCGAGATCTCGCGACGAGCGCGCGACGTCTGGTGGAGCGGCGGGCTTTAGCCCGCCGGTTATCGATTGCTCGGCGGGCTGAAGCCCGCCGCTCCACTACAACCACGCGAGTTGCACGCGCATCCCCACCTTGTCATCCCGAGCGTAGCGAGGGACCTGGGTGGGCGGGTCGCGCGAGGCATGTGCGTTGCGCGACCCTCCCACCCAGGCCCCTCGCTACGCTCGGGGTGACACGTAGGGGAAGCCGCCTACTTCCTCACGATCCTCCCCTCCACCGTCGTCCCCACCGTCCCCCGATCGCGAATGTACTTTTCAACCACCGTCCGGAAATCCGCCTCCCGCTCCACGTTGATCTTCGGAGGGCGATTGGCGTCTGCGAACAGTTGAAAGTTGTCCTCGGTGCCGCGGAGGTAGAGGTAATCGATCGTGGCGACGCTGTACGTTGCATCGACGTCGAGCGGCTGGCCGTTCACCGTAACGTCGGACGGATTCACGACGTACGCGCCATTCGCACCGGAGTACGAGAAACGGACTCCCGAAAGCTGCAGGAAGCGCCCGTCGCCCGCATCCGCGCGCGAGACGCCGTTGCGCAGCAGGTCGAGCAGTTGCTGCCCCGTGACCCGGAACGCGACCAGCGTGTTCTTGTAATAGAAGACGCCCTCCATGTCGGCCTCGGTGATCGGGCCGGGAGGGATGTCGTCGTTGATGCGGATGCTGCCGCCGTTGAGGATGGCGATGTCGGTCCCCATCTGCTCGCGCGCGGCATCGGTGAGCAGATTGCCGAGCGCCGTCTCCCGTCCGCGCACCGCCGGCTCGACTCCTTCGAGCAGATGCGTGGTCGTGCCGAGCGTGTCGTTGCCGCCGAGCTTCTCAGACAACGTGGCCGTCCACTCGTTCACCCGCGCCAGCACCGTCTCGTCCGGCGCGATGCTCGCGTCGAGCATCACCCGCTGCGGCGTCGCCTGCGCGCGGCCGTTGCGCGGCACGGTCACGTCGTAAACGATCACGCTTTTCGCGTCCGCGTCGGCCTTGGTGATCCACGTGCCGTTGACCTGTTCCTGCATGAAGAGGTGATCGTGTCCGCCGATCACGAAATCGATGCCCGGCACCTCTTTCACCAGCGCGATGTCGTCCGGCATGTCCTGATGGGTGATGGCGACGATGACGTCCGCGCCGCGGCGCCGCAGCATCCGCACCGCCCGCTCGGCGGCCTCGGAGACGTCCGTCGATTTCGCATACGACTTCTCCAGCGGGTAGAGCAGGCCGAAGATGCCGACACGTGTGGTACCGACGTCGCGGACGATCAGATCGTCGACGCCGACGAAGCCGCGCGTGCATTCGGGATCGCAGCGCAGCGTGTTCGTGGCGATCCACTGAAACTGCGATTCGCGCAGCCGCGCCAGCAGGATGTCGGGCGTTTTGTTGTCCAGCTCGTGATTGCCGAGGCCGACGATCAGCGCCGGATCGAACGAATCGCGGTCGCCGTCCAGCAGATTCATCACGTCGATCATCTGCTTCGCCTCGAGGTACTTGCTCGCCACCGACGGATAGAGCGCGTCGCCGCCGTGCAGCACCAGCACCGCCGACCCATCCGCCTCGAGTTGCTTGCGCAACGTGCGCACGCGAGCCAGCCCGCCGAGCTCACCGCGCGCGAGCCCTTCAATTTTGTAGACGTCGTTGAGTTGCAGGATCTTGAAACGCGTCGGCTGCGAGGTCGTGGCGCAACCGGCCAGCAGCAGGATCAGCGCGCTGTGCAGAACGGCTTGAACGATGGTGGCAGAGAGGTGGGCGCTCGTCCGTCGCGGTGCCATTTCCGCATTCTACGTTCGTCGGTTTCGCCTCTCCGCGCCATAATCCGCCGCGATGAAACGCCTCCTCGTCGCGCTCGCGCTGGCCCTGCCGCTCACCGCCCAGATCCCCTCCCCGTCGCAGTTCCTGAAGATCGATGTCGGCGCCGATAAGGTGCTGGCCGACTACCGTCAGATTCGCTCGTATTTCGATGCGCTCGACAAGGCCTCGCCGCGCGTCGACGTCGAGGTCCTCGGCAAGACGGTGCTCGGGGAAGAGATGTTCATGGCCGTCATCTCCTCCGAGGAGAACATCCGCAACAAAGCGAAGCTGCAGCAGATCGCGAAACAGCTCGCCGACCCGCGCGGCCTCTCTGACGCGGACGTAGAACGTTTGACACGCGACGGCAAAACGATCGTGCTCGTCACGTGCAACATCCACGCGACCGAGATCGCCTCCTCGCAGATGGCCATGGAGTGGGCGCACGCGCTCGCGACGGCGAACGACGCCGAGACCAAACGCCGCCTCGACAACGTCGTCCTGCTGCTCGTTCCGTCGCTCAATCCCGACGGGCAGACCATGATCACCGACTACTACCGGAAGCACGTCGGCACAAAGTACGAGGGCGGCCGGCTGCCGTGGCTGTATCACCACTACGTCGGCCACGACAACAATCGCGACTGGTACATGCTGACGCAGCCGGAGACGCGCGCGATGAGCCGCGCGATCTACCACCAGTGGAATCCGCAGCTGTTCGTCGACGAGCACCAGATGGGCTCCGAGGGGCCGCGCATGTTCATCCCGCCGTTCGCCGATCCGCTCGATCCGGATGTGCATCCGCTGATCTGGCGCGAGGTGAACATGGTCGGCTCGAATATGGCGTTGCGCCTCGAGCAGGCGAACAAGAGCGGCCTCATTTACGGCTACTCGTTTGACGCGTACTGGATCGGCGGCACGCGCAACACCGGCTGGTGGAAGAACATCACCGGCCTGCTGCTCGAGGTCGCGTCGGCGCGCATCGCCTCGCCGGTCTACATCGAGCCGAGCGAGCTCAAAGGCGGAAGCAAAGGATTGGTCGACTACAAGGCCACCATCAATCATCCGAATCCATGGAAGGGCGGCTGGTGGCGGATGCGCGACATCATGGATTACGAGCGCATCGCCTCCGACGCGCTGCTCGAGCTCGCGGCCAATTACCGACACGACCTGCTGCGCAATCTCGTCACCCGCGCGCGCGCCGCCATCGCGTACACCGAGCCTCGCGCCGCGTATCGCATTCCGAAAGAACAGCGCGACTGGCCGACGGCGCAGCACCTCGCCTGGCTGATGAACGAGCACAACGTCGAAGTGCGTCAGGCGGCGAACGGCGATTATTGGATTCCGCTCGCGCAGCCGTACTCGAAGTTCGTCCTGGAGATGCTCGAGCCGCAACGCTACCCCGAGGTCCGTCTGCAGCCCGGCAAAGACATCCTCCGTCCGTACGACGTCGCCACGTGGACCCTGCCGCTGCAGATGGGCGTGCGCGTCGAACGTGCGCCGCTGCCGGACGGCACGACCCGCGTCACCGACATCAAGCCGTCGACGAAAGAAGTGATCGCGCGCGGCGAAACGCTCGCGCGCAAACCACGCGTGGCGACGTTCAAATCGTGGGCGGCATCGATGGACGAAGGGTGGACGCGCTGACTGCTCGACACGTACCGCGTGCCGGTGAAAGGGCTCTCGCCGCAGGAGATGCAGAAAGGGATCAGCGGCTACGACGCCGTGATCCTGCCGGACATTCATCGCGAGGTCATCGCCACCGGCCGCCGCACCGGCGACGGAATGCGTTACGAGGAAGAGATGCCCGCCGAATACCGCGGCGGCCTCGGCGCGCCCGGCGCTGACGCGCTGCGCAAGTTCGTCGAGAACGGCGGCACGCTGATCGCGTTCGGCGACTCGTGCGATTACGTCATCGACAACTTCAACGTGCCGGTGAGAAACGCGCTCGCCAATGCGCGCGCCGAGGATTACTCGAATCCGGGATCGCTCGTGCGGCTACACGTGCGGCCCGATCATCCGGTCACGCAGGGCATGCCGTCCGAGACCGCCGCCTTCCTCGATTCGGCGATGGCCTTCGACACCACCTCGCCCGCAACCGACATGCAGCGCTGGGTGCTGGCCACCTATCCGGAAGCGGATGAAGACGTCCTTCTGTCCGGATGGATCCACGGCGCCGACCGCCTGACCCGCAAAGCGGCCGCGGTGGCGCTGACGTACGGCAAAGGAAAGATCGTCCTCTTCGGCTTCCGCCCGCAGCACCGCGGCCAGACACACGCGACGTTTCCGCTGGTGTTCAACGCGCTGTGGTGGAGCGTGGCAGGGTCGTAGGAGGTTGCTGGTTGTTGGTTCCTTGCGAGTACGAGTGAGGTTGCTGGTTGCTGGTTGTTAGTTACTTGTGAGGCAGTGCAGTACCGCCCGGGCAATACCTGACAAGCAACCAGAAACCAGCAACCAGCAACGTCGCAACACTACCGCGCCGTCGCCACCCGACGCGCCGCCACAATCACCGGCACAAAGTCGCGCGTCTCGCCTGGCAGGCGA
This sequence comes from Thermoanaerobaculia bacterium, assembly GCA_036388835.1. GTDB lineage: Bacteria > Acidobacteriota > Thermoanaerobaculia > Gp7-AA8 > Gp7-AA8 > QHVT01. The sequence continues at coordinate 18,569 of DASVRB010000545.1, forward strand.
TCCCAGATCCGGTAGTAATCGGCGTCCGTTCCTTTCTCGCTCCCCGTCACCTCGGTCATGATCCGGCCGACGCGGTTTTCGCCCGTGTTGTATGCGGCCGCGGCCAGGTACCAGGAGCCGAAACGGTTGTAGAGATAGGAGAGATACGACAGCGCCGCGTCGGTCGATTTCTCCGCGTCGTGACGCTCGTCGACCGTTTCGTCGACGCGCAATCCGTAACGGCGTGCGGTATCGGGAATCAGTTGCCAGATCCCGTTCGCCTCCGCCGCCGACCGCGCTTGCGGATTGAAGCCCGACTCCATCATGGCCAGATACACCAGATCCTCCGGCATCCCGCGACGCCGCAGCTTCTCGCGAATCATCGATTCGTACTGCGGCATCCGCTCGACATACGTGGCGAACTCCGCCGCCTTCTCTCCTGTAGTGAACCGCGCCACGTGATAGTCGACCCGCTCGTGCTGAATATCGGCCAGCTCGTTCCGGGACGTTTGCGGATTCGTGATTGCGGGAGTAGTCGAGGAAGTTTGCGGCGCCTGCGACGGCGGCGTCGAGGCGACGGACGCGCAAGCGGTCATAGCGAGCGCACTGAACAGCAACGTGGTCATCTTCATCGCGCTTGAAAAGAGCACGATGCCGGCCAGAAATTCAAAAGGCTGCTGGAGCGCGGGCTCTTACCCGGCCGACAGCAAAACAGCCGTCGGCGGGCTAAGAGCCCGCCGCACCACTAAATACCGCAGGATCGATCGCGTAAATCCCTGCCCCATTGAGGCTGAAAATGCGTCGTTTCACCTCGTCGGTCAGTGGCGTTGAAGCCGAAGCGCTGCAGATACTCCTCCGGCATGTGCAGGCGGCGGAACGCTTCGATCTGCCATTGTGGCAAGCCCCACCAGATCGATTCCGGCCCCTGCTCAGCCAACGAATAGTTGTGCCTAATCAGGCGCGACTACGAACAGGTGCCGGATTTTGGGGCGTACGATCTTCGGCTTCCCCGTCATCGACCGCCATGCGGTGAAATTCACGAGTGAGCTCGCGCTCCACTTCGACATCCTTAACGAGACGGCCTGGCTCGAAGTGACGCAGAACCTCTCGCAGTAGCCGCCACGTTCCTCCGTCTCCCGTGTCTTACCATCCACCGAATGCATGACGCACTGGAAGGCTCCTCGCCGGCTTACCAGCTCTTCATCCTGGTGCTGTCCGTTTTCGCGCTGCTGTTTCTCGCACTGGAGGCGGTGTTCCGGCTCGATCCGGAGATGTCGCGCATCCTCCAGTTTGCGGATGACGTGATCTGCGTGATTTTTCTCATCGATTTCTGTCTGTCGCTCGCGCGGGCGCCGAAGAAATGGCGGTACTTTGCGACGTGGGGGTGGCTCGACCTCCTGTCGGCCGTCCCGCTGCTCGACGCGGCGCGCTGGGCGCGCCTCGCGCGCATTGCCAGGCTCTCGCGTGTGTTGCGCGCGCTGCGTGCGGGCCGGCTGATGAGCAGGATGCTGTTCAAGCAGCGCGGTCAGACCGCGGCGCTCGCGGCCGCGCTGCTCGCGCTGTTCCTCATCATCGGCAGCAGCGCGGCCATCCTCCGCTTCGAGAATCTGCCCGGGTCGAACATCACCACCGCCGACGACGCGATCTGGTGGGCCTTCACCACGATCACCACCGTCGGCTACGGCGATCGCTATCCCGTCAGCGGCGAAGGGCGCTTCATCGCCGCACTGTTGATGACGGCAGGAGTGGGATTGTTCGGCGCGTTCTCCGCCGCGTTGGCGACCTGGTTCCTCGCTCCCGACGATGAGGCGACGGACGCCGAGCTCGCGTTGCTGCGCGGCGAGATTGCGGAGTTGCGGAAGGTGATCGAGGAACGATTGCCGGCCAACGCGTCGTCCGGTGGAGCGGCGGGCTCTTAGCCCGCCGGATATCGATTGTTCGGCGGCTAAGAGCCCGCCGCTCCACAAGACGCGCTCGATGGCATGCGGCATGTAGCCATCGAACCCGCCACATGCCCGCACGATCCATCCTCATCGCGGCCGCGCTCGCCCTCGTTGCGTGCGGCGGCACCGGAGCCACTCGTACCACCATGACTCAGCACTCTTTCGATCGCTACATCGCCCTCGGCGACAGCATCTCCATCGACATCTATCCAGCCAACGACGTCATACGCCGTCACGCCGGCAAAGCGTCCACCGACCGGCTCGGTGCGGCGTCGCTGCTGCACAAAAACGACGACAAGCTCTGGCTCGACTTTCGGGGCCGCGACCTCGCCACACTGCAGCCGTCGCTGCAGTACGACGTTCATCGCGACGACCTCACCTCTGACGGCGCGACCACGCAGACGCTGCTGCGGCAGGTCGAACAGATCACGCCGAGCGACGAACGGACGCTCGTCACGATCACCGCCGGCGGCAACGATCTCCTCGGCCAGATCGGCTCGCGCGGCAGCAATCCGGTTCCCGAAATCGCCGAGCGCCTGCGCAGCGGCGTCATGCGCGTGCTCGAGCGCCGTCCCAACGCGACGATCCTCGTCAGTACCGTCTACGACCCGTCCGACGGCACCAATCGCCTCCCCGGCTACACGCGCGAGCTCGAACAGGAAGCGCGCTGGCTCGCCGAGTACAACGACTTCGTGCGCGACCTCGTGAAGACCGACAAACGCCTTCGCCTCGCTGACATTCACAAGCACTTCCTCGGGCACGGCCTGACCGTCTCCGAACGCGAGCGCTGGTACCTGCAGGAGTCGATCATCGAGCCCTCCGCGCGCGGTGCGAGCGAAGTGCGGCGCGTCTGGCTCGACGCGCTCGGCATGTAGCGCGCGCCGCGCGCAACTACAATCGCGGCGCGAATGCGAACGGCGCGAATGCGAACCATCAGGGCGACCAGTTACGTCACTCCGCTGCGTGAAGGCGGGTCGCTGCCGGCGATCGTGGAAGGCGATGACGACGGCACGTACGTCCTCAAGTTCCGCGGCGCGGGACAGGGGCCGCGCGCGCTGATCGCGGAGCTGGTCTCGGGCGAGCTGGCTCGCCTCCTCGGCCTGCCGGTTCCGGAGATCGTCTTCGCCGAGGTCGACCCGCGGATGGGGAAAACCGAGCCCGATCCGGAGATCCAGGATTTGCTGCGGCAGAGCGAGGGGCTCAATCTCGCGCTCGACTACCTCCCCGGCTCGATCGGCTTCGATCCGCTCATCGACAGGCCGCTGATCGGCAAAGAAAAGCTCGCTGCGAAGATCGTCTGGTTCGACGCGCTGGTCACGAACGTCGACCGGACGCCGCGCAACACGAACCTCCTCGTGTGGCACGGCAATCTGTGGCTGATCGATCACGGCGCGTCGCTCTACTTTCACCACGCGTGGAGCGACGACTTTCTCGAGCGGGCGCGGACGCCGTTCGCCGCGATCAAAGATCACGTGCTGCTGCCGTGGGCGAGCGACATTCTCGAAGTCGATGCCGAGCTCGCGCCGCTCGTCACGGCGGAGGCGATCGACGCGATCGTGGCGCTGATCCCGGAAGAGTGGCTCGGCGACGCAACGCATCGCGCCGGATATCGCGAGTGGCTGTTGCGACGCCTGCAGTCGCCGCGCGAATGGGTCGAGGAGGCCGCGCGTGCGCGAACTCTGCTCGTTTGATTACTCGATCATCCGCGTCGTCCCGCGTGTCGAGCGCGGCGAATTCGTAAACGCCGGCGTGATCCTCTTCTGCTCGACAAAAGCGTTCCTCGACGCGCGGATCGAGCTCAATCGCGAGCGACTGCTCGCCCTCGCCCCCGACCTCGACATTGCGCTCGTGGAAAGCCATCTCGCCATCATTCCGCGGGTATGCGCGGGTGGAAAAGAGGCAGGTCCGATCGGGAGTCTCGTGCAGCGGGCACGCTTCCATTGGCTGGTGGCGCCGCGTAGCACGGTCATCCAGATGTCGCCGGTGCACTCAGGCGTACATCACGATCTGGAGAGCGCGATGGGTTCGTTGATGGAGAAACTGGTGAAGTGACGTCGTTCTCGTGGAGCGGCGGGCTCTTAGCCCGCCGAGACATCATGAGACGTCGGCGGGCTAAGAGCCCGCCGCTCCACTGGTTGACGCGATGCAGTTATCCGAGCGGTTCCCACGCACGCGCGAGGTTGACCTCGGCGGCGCCTTCGGGCCACGCACTCGTCGCAACGTAGTAATAGCCGTCGCCGAGGCGACGGAACTTCGACGCCAGCTCCGTGATGCTGCGGCAGACGCCGGCGCGGCCGCGAAGCCCGGCACGCTCGAGGCGATTTCCAGTGCGTTCCGCGACACTCTCAAAAACGCAAACTTCTTCAAATGATCGGCTCAACGATGCACCTCTGCCGTTCCCCTTTCACGAATCGCGCCGCATCTGGCGGGCTGAGGCAGTCAAAGCGGCGACTGGCGTCGCCGCACTCCAAATGTTTGGTACGCGCAGTGCGACGGCCCCGGCGATGGCAATCGAAGAAGACAGCCGGTTCTATGACCTCCTCGAGCGTCTCTTCAAAGAGATCGATCAGGATTCGATTCAGGCGGAGATCGCCGCGTTGCGGGAGGCGAGGCCGCACACGCCTCGGGAGAAGCTGGCCGAGGAGCTGATCAAGAAATCGTCGAAACGGGTGGCTGCGATTGGTGCGGCGGCGGGGATGGCGGTTGGACCGTTGGCGGTGCTGGCGATGGCGCCCGACATCTTCAATCTCGTGCTGCAGCAGAGCCGCCTCATTCTTTCGATCGCGTTTCTGTACGACCGCAAGCCGAATCTGAAGCAGCGCTTCAAGGAAGTGCTCGCGACGCTCGCCGTCGCGACCGGCGCCTCGGCGGGCGGACTCGGTGCGCGCGTGCTGGTGGCGAAGGGACTGGAGCAGGCCGCGGCCGCGAAAATCGCGCGGAAGATTTTCGGCCGCTTCCTAGCCCGCCGCATCCCCGCGGCCGCACCGATGATCGGCACGATCGCCGGCGGGACGATCAACTACATGTCGATGCGCGCGGTTGGGAAGGCGGCGTTGGCGTTCTACAGCGATGAAGCGGGTGATGACTCGCAGTAGGAGCGCGTTGCCCAGCG
>DASVRB010000546.1:0-5198 GCA_036388835.1 Thermoanaerobaculia bacterium
ATCACCTGATGGAGCTGCTGATCATGCTGGATGCGTTCAAGCGCTCGTCAGCGAAACGAGTCACGGCGGTCGTTCCGTACTACGGCTACGCGCGCCAGGACCGCAAAGACAAGCCGCGCGTGCCGATCACCGCGAAGCTCGCGGCGGACCTCATCAGCGCTGCCGGCGCAGATCGCGTGCTCACGCTCGACCTGCACGCCGCGCAGATCCAGGGCTTCTTCAACAGTCCGGTCGATCACCTTTTCGCGGCGCCGGTCATCGTCGGCTATCTCAAGCAGTTGCAGGACATGGAAGATCTGACCATCGTCTCGCCCGATGCGGGTGGCGTGGAGCGGGCGCGCGCATACGCGAAACGCCTCGGCGCTTCGCTGGCCATCATCGACAAACGGCGCTTCGCGAAGAACCAGACCGAGGTGATGAACATCATCGGTGAAGTCGAAGGACGCAATGTCGTGATCGTCGACGACATCATCGACACGGCCGGCACGCTCATTCACTCGGTGCAGGCACTGCTCGAAAAAGGGGCGCGATCGATCTCCGCCGCCTGCACGCACGCGGTGCTTTCCGGCCCCGCGATCTCGCGCATCAACAATTCGCAGTTGCACAGCGTCATCACCACCAACAGCATCCCCACCGAAGACAAAATCGCGGAATGCTCGAAACTGAAAAGCCTCTCCATCGGCAGCCTTCTGGCCGAGGCGATCAAGCGCATTCACAGCGAGGACTCGGTGTCGAGTCTGTTTGAGATGTAGCGCGCGCATGCGCGGGAATAACCCTCCAGACTCAATCCTTTACGCGCGTTCGAACTAGTCTCTAAGGAGTCAGCACCATGGCTGAGGTCACGTTGGAAGTCACTCGCCGCGAGGGAACCGGCAAGGAAATAGCGAAAAAGCTCCGTCGCGACGGGAAAGTCCCGGCGGTGGTTTACGGCGGTCACCGCGATCCGGTGGCGATCACGGTCGATCGGAAGTCGGTCTCGGAGCTCATCCAGAAGAGCGAGCACGGCATGCGCTCGGTCTTCCTGCTCAAGATGGCGGGCAGCGACCAGCAGCGCCACGCGATGATCAAGGAGCTCACGATCGATCCGATCTCGCGCCGCATGATGCACATCGATTTCGTCCGCGTGGTCATGGACGAGAAGGTGAAGGTCACGATCCCGGTCCACGTCACCGGAACGGCGATCGGCGTCAAAGAAGGTGGTCTTCTCGATTTCCAGGTGCGCGAGCTTCACGTCGAGTGCCTGCCGAACGCGATTCCTGACTCGATCGACGTCGACGTCACGGCGCTCGCCGGTCACGATTACCTCCGCATCAGCGACCTGGCCTTGCCGGAAGGCGTGAAGGTCCTCGACGATCCGGATCGCGTGGTCGTCGGTGTCACGCATGCGAAGGCGGAAGCCGAGCCTGTCGCCGAAGTCGCCGAGCCCGAGGTCATCAAGAAGGGCAAGCCGGAAGACGACAAGAAGTAACCGATCGAGCCTCGATCGTCACGACCCCGCGCTTGCCGCGGGGTTTTTGTTTTTGGAGAATCCTTACCGATGAAGAACGCTCGTCTGGTCCTCGCGCTCATGCTCGTGCTCGCTCTGTCGTGCAAACGGGGAGAGCAGGCCGCGGCAGATACGCATGCGTATGACAACTCGCGCGGGAAGGCGGCGGCGAAAGCGAGCGCGCCCGCGGCCACGACTACCGGCATCGAGGTCGGTTCGATGATGCCGGAGTACTCGGCCATGTGGCTCGACGGCTCGAAGTTCGATCTGCAGGAGCACCGCAAGAACGTCGTGCTGCTCAACCTCTGGGCGACGTGGTGCGGCCCCTGCCGCTTCGAGATCCCGGAACTGCAGCTCCTCCACGAAAAGTACGCGCCGCGCAACTTCGAGGTGATCGGGGTGAGCCTCGACGAAAGTGGAGTCGACGCGGTCAAGCAGTTCGTCGCCGAGCAGAAGAAGATGACCTATCCGATCGCGCTCGACGCCGACGGAGACATCGCCAATCTGCTGCAGACCACGATGCTCCCCACCACGGTGCTCGTCGACCGCAGCGGCAGGATCGTCTGGAAGCGATACGGCCTCATCGAGAAGGACGACGCGGAGCTGACGAAGGCGATCGAAGCGGCGCTGTGACTTTGTGTTGCCACGGCGCTGGCGCGCCGTGGGGGTGTCGGGTGTCAGGTGTCTGGGGTGTTTCGCCTGACCGCGAAATTGCGAACGCACTCGGGTGATCGGTGATCAGGCGAGAAACCGCAGACACCCGGCACCCCACAGCGCGAAGGCGCTGTGGCAACCGCAGCTACAGTTGCCGACGATCGGGCGTGCCCCGCTCCGCGGTGCGGCGGTCGCGCTGGCGCTGGATGAACGAGGAGACGTTCCGCGCCATCTGTCCGAGGAGCAGGCGCATCGGGAGCCAGGCGAGGGCGAGACCGATGGCCAGTGCAACGACCAGTGCGAGAACGACGACGAGCAGCGTTGTGAGAGATGACATCTGCTTCATTGAATAGCAAGGCGCCTGCCGGAGGTTGTGAAATCTCATGGACTTCGTGAGGACCGCACCGATTGCTCCGCGGCTGCAGCAGGCAGTCCGTGCGGCGCTGCGCGGCCAGGCGTCAGTCTGGCCTGACGACCTCACCGAAAACGAGCTGCAGGCGCTGGCTGAGCATGGTGTCGCGCCGCTGATTTATGCGGCGGCGCAGGTGCCGCAGCTCCGCACCGAGGCCATCCGTGCCGCCGCCGTCGAAACGCTGCGCGGTGCTGATGTGCGGGCGGTGCTCGCGGCGCTGGCGGAGGCCGGCGTGGAGGCGATCCTGATGAAAGGGACGCCGCTCGCGTATCAGATCTACGCGCGTCCCGAGCTGCGGCCGCGCGGCGACACCGATCTCCTGATCGCCGCCGATGCGATCGACGCCACGCGCGACGCGCTGCGCACCCTCGGCTTCGCCGAGCCGCCGAGCAGCGGCGACGAGCACGGCCTGCGGCAGACCACCTTCACCCGCACCGACGCGTTCGGCGTCGTGCACGCGTACGACGTGCATTGGGCGGTGACGAACAGTCCCGTCTTCGCGTCGGTGTTGCCGTTCCGCGAGGTGCGTGCGGCGGCGGTCGACGTGCCGCAGCTCGGTCCGCACGCGCGCGCGCTTGCGCCGGTCGACGCGCTGCTGCTGGCGTGCGTGCACCGGGTCGCACACCATCACGACAGCGACCGTTTGATCTGGCTCGTCGACATCGCGCTGCTGCGCGACCGGATGTCGTCCGACGAGCATCGCCGCTTCTGGGCGCTGGCCGCGGAAGGGCGGGTGGTGGCGGTTTGCGCGCGCTCGATCGAGCTCGCTGATGCGTGGATGTCGCGTGCGCCGCACGACCGCGCGGAGCAGTGGCTGACGGCGGAAGAGCTCGCGCGCGAAGAGCCGTCGCGTCTCTTTCTCGATCGCGAGGTGACGGAAGGGCGGGTGATGCTCGCGAACTTTCGCGCGCTGCGCTGGAGCGAGCGGTTGACGCGCGCGCGGCAGCTCGCGTTTCCGCCGCCGTCGTTCATGCGTGAGACGTTCCCGACGCGGAGCCGGGCCGCGTTGCCGTGGCTGTACGTCTACCGCGCCGCGCGCGGAATTGCGCGCCTTTTTCGCGGGGTGGGTGCGCGTTGAAGAGTGCAGTGGCCGCGGCAGCGTTGCGCCTGGTGGCGGTCCGCATCGTCGTGGCGTTGCTCGGCGCACCACGCGCACTCCGGCTTTTTTCGCGGCGGCCGGCGAACGGTGTCGATCGGATGAACGCGGAGCTTGCGGCGAGCGCGATTCAACGCGCGGCGCGTCGCCTGCCGCTGCGCACCAACTGCCTCGATCACGCGCTCGCACTCGCGTGGACGTTACGCGCCGCGGGCATTCAGGCGGCGATTCGTTTCGGCGTGCGGCGCGACGACGCCGCACTCGCGGCGCACGCCTGGGTCGAGCATGACGGAGTGCGGCTTCTCGACCATGACGCCGCGCGCTTCACGCCGTTGAAAGAGCGCGCATGAGCGGCTGGGCCGGGATCGTTCGGTTCGACGGCGGGCCGGTCGATCGCGAGCTGTTCGCGTCTCTCGCCGCTTCGATCCGCTGGCGCGGTCCCGATGGCGCGCACGTGTGGGAGGGAGAAGGTGCGGCGTTCGCGCACGCGCTCTTCATCACCACACCGCACGGCCGAGGGGAGCGGATGCCGGCGGTCAGCAACGAGGTGGTCGTCTGCGGAGACATTCGCATCGATGCGCGCAACGAGCTCGCGTCGAAGCTCGGCCTCAGCCGCGCGGAATCAACGACTGATTCCGCATTGCTTCTGCACGCGTATCAACGCTGGGGCGATGCGCTCACCGATCACCTGATCGGCGACTTTAGTTTCGCGCTGTGGGACGCGCGCCGGCGACGCCTGCTGCTCGTGCGCGATCACTTCGCGCGCCGGCCGCTGTTTTACGCGCGTCGAGGGGAGGCGCTGCTGGTGACGAACGACCTCCCGACGCTGCTCGCCGTGCCCGGACTTGCCGATGATCTCGACGAGCACGCCGTCGGAGACTTTCTGCTGTTCGGCCGCAATCTGCACGCGGAGCGGACCACGTTCGCCAACATTCGACGCGTGCCGGCCGCGCATCGCGCGATCGTGACCGCACCGTCGTTCGCGCTGCAGCGGTACTGGAGCATTCCGTGGCGCGACGAGCCGCGCCGCATCCGCGAGCGCGACGCGCACGCGGAGTTTCGCGACGTCTTCTCACGCGCGGTTGCCGATCGGCTTCCGGATGATCGGGTGGTGCTGTCGCTCAGCGGAGGCCTCGACTCGAATGCCGTCGCCACGACGATGATGGAACTGCGTCGCGCCGGACGTACGGCGGTCACGACTTCGGCGCTGACCAGCGTGTGGCGAACGGACATTAAGGACGATGAGGGAAAGTACGCCGCGGTGGCAGCGGCCGCGTACGACATTCCTCTCGAGCTGCACGTCGCCGACGGCTGCGAGGCGTTCGCGGGATGGGACGACCCGCGCGTGCGCGGGCTCGAGCCGACCGACGAGCCGTGCTCGGCATCGTTCTACGGCTTCGTGGCGGCGGCCGCGCAACGGGGCCGGGTGATCCTCACGGGCGAAGGGGGCGATCCGCTCCTCTACAACTCGCACGAACATTTCTTTCGGCTGCTGACGCGGCTTCGCATCGATCGTTTCCTGATCGAAGCGGGCGGGTACCTGCTCCGCC
>DASVRB010000547.1:0-12365 GCA_036388835.1 Thermoanaerobaculia bacterium
AGACCGGCTCGTCGAGCGCTCGTTCTTCAACTTCAAGAACGACCGGGCCACGAAGGCGATCGAGGAGTGGCTGGAGCAGGAAGGATTGTCGTAGTGGAGCGGCGGGCTTTCGCCCGCCGAATCAATCACCGGTCGGCGGGCTGAAGCCCGCCGCTCCACTTATGCGACAGCCCTGCTGACGACCAGCAACGTCACGTCATCATCCAGCGTTTCGGCGTCACCGACGTGCTCGAGCACGGTGGTGTTCACCGCGCGCGCAATCGCGTTCGCGTCGGCGCCGTGCAGTGGAACGAGGGCGTTGCCGATGATGCCGGAGCCGAGGTCTGCACCTTCTGCGTTGCGCGCCTCGGTCACACCATCGGTGTAGAGCACGAGCGAGTCGCCGGGTGCGAGCTGGAGCTCGCGATTCGTGAACTCCGCACGCGCGATGACGCCGAGGAGGAGGTCGCTTTCGCCCAGCTCCACCGCGCCACTTTTCGTCAGCAGCAGCGGCGGCGTGTGGCCGGCGTTCACGTACTCGATGCGGCCGTTCGTGGTGTCGAGGCGGCCGAGGAAGAGCGTCACGAACTTCGACTGCGGGAGGTTTTCCTTCAGCGCGACGTTGAGCTGCCGCACGAGCGTGGCGGGATCGGGATCGCTCTTCGAGAAGATGCGGAACGCGACCTGAAGCCCCGCCATCATCAATCCCGCGGTGACCCCTTTTCCGCTGACGTCGCCGATCACGAAATACATCTTGCCGTCAGGACGGATGGCGAAGTCGTAGTAGTCGCCGCTCACCGTCCGGCACGGGTCGTTCTTGCCGACGAATGTGAAGCCGGGGATGCCGGTCGGCGCCTCGGGGAGGAGTCGGCGCTGGATGCCGGACGCGGTTTTGAGCTCCTCGTCCATGATCCGTTTTTCGATTGCTTCTTCGCGCAGCCGCGTCGTTTCGAGCTTGGTCGCGGCGAACCTTCCGATCTGCGCGACGAGGCGCACGTCATCCTCGGCGATCGAGCGCTGTGTGAAAAGAAAGTCGACGTAGAGCACGCCGACGACCGAGTTGCCGATCATCAGCGGCGCGCAGAGGATCGAGTGAATGCCCTGCATGATGATCGACTGCGCGCTGCGCAGTTTCTCGTCCGCGCCGACGTCGACGAAAGCGAGCGCCTTCTTTTCTTCGACCACTTCGGTGAGCAGCGTGTGGCTGATTTTGAGCTCGCTCGCGTCGCTCTCGTCCTGACGCCGCACTTCGACTTTTGTGAACGAGCGGCCGTCGGGACCGAGCAGTGCAATCGCCGCGCGCGATGGGTGGAGATGCTCCATCACCCGGTCGACGATGAAGCCGAAGAGCTCGTCCATCGGCCGGTCTTCGATGAGCTCGCGCGCGAGAAGCGTGAGCGTGTGCAGGCGCGCGACGTCCTGCGACTCGGGATCGTCGGAGATGTCGTTGACGGGGATGGCGATGGTGGGGCTGGCGCCGGAGTGCTCGGCCACGGCGATGAAGCGATCGGTGTTGCGCTCCGACGTTTCGAAGACGATCTCGGTGTCGCCGAGGCGGATGCGATCGCCGGTTTTGAGGAGCTCGTCGCGCTCGACGCGTGCGCCGTTGAGGTACGTGCCGTTCGCGCTGCCGAGGTCTTTGAGGATCCAGCCGTTGCCGTTCGCGATGATCTCCGCGTGCTTGCGCGAGAGATAACGATCCTTGATCGGAATGGAACAGTCGGACGCGCGGCCGATAGAGATGGCGTCACCGACGAGCGGCTGCCGAAAGGGGGAGAAAAGGGGCGAATAAACCGTGACTTCGGCGCGCGGCGTAACCGGTTCCATTGAAGAGGAGGCTCCGTGGTTGACGCGTGATTGTAGCTGATCGTACGGTGGCGCCGTGTCCGCCGACTACTTCCTGGAAATCGAGTCGCACTTCGCGATGCGCCGCGGCACGCCGTTCATCCTGAACGCAAAAGACTGGGTGCTCATCAAGGCGTGGAGCGACGAGGGCATCCCGCTGCCGGTGGTGATCGAAGCGATCGATTCCGTCTTCGACAAGCAGGATGCGAAGAACCGCAAGGTCAACGGCTTGAGCTACTGCAAGCACGCGGTGAAGGAGCTCTGGAGCGAGCGCCGCGAGCTGCTGATCGGCGGTCAGGATGCGTCGCCTGAAGAAGAAGTCGTGCCGCGCCTCGAGGCGCTCGCGACGGCGATCGAGCAGGTCGCGCCGCCGTTCGCGGATCGCGTACGCGCGCTGGTCGCGGACAAGAGCGTGCCGCGAATCGAAGAGCGTTTGATGGAGCTCGAGCAGGAGCTGATCGAGTCGCTCCTGCCGCGCGCCGAAGAACTGCGCGCCGAGGCCCGCGCGCTCACCAGCGGTGCCGACGAGAAGACGCGCGCAAGAACGGAAGAGGCGCACCTGCGGCGGCTCGTGCGGGACAGATTCGAAATCCCGCGACTGACGTTGTTCTGAAGTGGAGGACAGGCAATCCTGCCTGTCCCTTCTTCCGCGTTCGCATGCCCGCTCCGAAACACGAGAGGACAGGCAGGATTGCCTGTCCTCCACTCGTTACTGCAGCGCTTTCGCCACCTGCTGCAACGCCGCGACCGCCTCATGCCCCGAGATGGCGTCGTCGCTCGTATCCGACGGCAGTGTCACGTTGCACGCTGCGAGGACGCGCTCCTGCGTCACGCCGCGGCTGCAGGCGGCGCCGCGCAGTTGGAGGACGCGGGCGAGATGCGCGGCCAGTCGGGAGGCGGTGACCTGTCGGAACGGCGAGACGCGGCGCGTGACCGGATCGACTTCGAACAGTCCGAGGGCGATGGCGCGAATCATCTCTTCACGACCGCCGACGTTCTCGACGTCGATCGCAATCGGCGGCGTCGGCAGGTTCTGCGCGAAACGGATCGACGGGACGGTCCAGTAGAGCAGCGTGGCAAATTGCGCGCGGGTGATCGACTGGCTCTCGAGCGCGGCGCGATAGTGCGACGGCATGTTGGCCGCGCTCCACTCGACTTTCAGCTCCTCGAGCCGGCGCGCGTAGCGCTCTTCGTTGGTGCGGCGCGCGAGGCGGTCGTAGCGAACGATCGCTTCCTGATAGCGGCCGCGGCCCGCTTCGATTTCGGCGAGCATTTCCTGCACTTCGGCGCGATCGGCGGCGGTGTTGAGGACCGGATCGAGCTCGGTGCGCGCGGCATCGAACTGCTTCTGCGCGACGAGTTTCTGCGCGAGCAGAATGCGTGCTTCGAGTGCGCCGGCGTTGAGCGCAAGTGCCTCACGCAACAGGCGCGCGGCCTCGGCGTCGGACGCGCTTTGCGCAGCGGCAAAGAGCTCGTTGAACAACGCACCGCGCAGTTCTTCGAGCCGCTCGGCCACGAACGACGGTGCGTTCGGATCGGTGGAGAGGGCGCGATAGAGATCGTGTGCAATGCGCGTCTGCTTTTCGCGATACGCGACGTCGGCCTCGTACACGCGTGCCGCGGTCCAGTTCGGATCGACGCGCAGCGCCTCGGCAATCGCCGCACGCGCCTCGGCATAACGCGCCGCGCGGATGTCGATCGCGGCGCCGGCGAGCAGGAGCGGCGCGTAGCCGGGATCGCGCTGCCGGAGATCGCCCAGGCGGCGCTGCGCCTCGGCTTCATCGCCCGCCAGCGCCCAGCGCCACGCGGTGTCGAATCGCGCGCCGATCGCCGCCGGCACCTCGCCGTCATATCCGAGTCGCGGATCGACGAGGAACGGGTCGCCGCCGCCGGGCGGCAGCACTTCCGGCGCCGGAGTGTTGGCCGGCGCACAACTCGCGGCCACCAGCGCAATCGCGAGGAACAGCAGGGTCTTGGTTCTCGTCAACGTTCTACCTCGATGATTCGCAGCGCCGCTGCGAAGGTTTGTTCTCTGTCGGTTGCGTCGATCCAGTGCACATTTCGCTCCGAGCGGAGCCACGTCATCTGCCGCTTGGCGTACGCGCGCGTCCGGCGGCAGGTTTCGGCGATTGCGTCGCTCTCGGACATGTCGCCGCGCAAGACCGCGGACGCTTCTTTGTAGCCGATCGTGCCGAACGGCCGCGCGTCTGCCGGGAAACGGGCGAGCAGCGCGCGCGTCTCTTCGATGAGGCCGCCGCGGAACATCGCCTGCACCCGCGTATCGAGCCGCGGCGCGAGCGTTTTGCGATCGACGCCGAGGGCGATCTTGATCGACGGCAATTCGTGCGAGGTGTCGCGCTCCCAGCTCGAGATCGGTTTGCCGCTGGCGATCCACACTTCGAGCGCCCGCTCCACGCGATGCCTGTCGCTCACCGCGATCCTGCCGCCGCTGACCGGATCGACTTTCGAGAGCCATCGATGCAGCCGCTCGGGCCCGCCTCGTTTGTTCGATACCGTACGAAGGCGCGAGCGCACCGCCTCGTCGCGACCCGGCATGGTCGGCAATCCGGAGAGGAGCGCGCGCAGATAGAAGAAGGTGCCGCCGGCGAGGATCGGTGTGGCGATTCGCTCGCAGATCTCGAGTGCGCGCTCGGCGTAATCGGCGGCGTTGAACTCCTCATCCGCGTCGACGATGTCGAATAGATGATGCGGCACGAGCGCACGTTGTTCGGGCGACGGTTTCGCGCTGCCGATGTCGAAGCCGCGGTAGATCTGGACGGAGTCGTAATTGACGATCTCGCCGCCGAGGTGCTGTGCGAGGCGCAGCGCGAGCTCGGACTTGCCGCTGCCGGTCGGGCCGGCGATGACGATGAGCGGTTTGCTCAATTTCTACGCACGCGCGTCATGTGCGTCTTGTCTTCCTCGGCGTGCAGGATCTCGCGGAGGTGCGCGCGGCAGTAAAGGGCACCGTGCGCGATCGGCGTGCGGCAGGTGCGGCAGCGATTCTTCGTGACCGCTTTCGCGCCTTTGTCGAAGAGGCGCGCGACCAGACCGAGGGCGATCACGATGCCGGCAACGACGAGCGCCTGCTGCAGCATCGGCATCGGAATCATCGCGGCCCACGCCTCTTCTTCGTACGTGGTGGCGAGAACGTACAGCACCAGTACGGCGATGAGCGTCCAGAGGCCGAGGCGAAGAAGCGTGGTGGACATGACGACTTCCATACATGCTAGTCAATTCCTCCGTGGACGTACAGGCGGCCGGCCTCGACGGTGATGTCGATGGAGCCGTCGCGATCGGTGCGAGCCACGCGCACGCGACGTTCGCGCAGCGCCTCGAGCACGGTGGGATGCGGATGGCCGAAGAGGTTTCTTCGTCCGCACGAAATCACCGCGATGCGCGGATCGACCTGTTCGAGCAGCGTCTCCGAGGTCGACGTGCGGCTGCCGTGATGCGCGACTTTGAGCACGTCGGCGCGCAGGTCGCGATCGAGCAGCGTCAGCTCGGCCTCTTTCTCTGCATCGCCGGTGAAGAGGAAGCGCCGCCCTTGCGCCGTGGCGTGCAGGATCACGGACGAGTTGTTCTCCGGCGCGCGTCGAAACGCGAGGTCGGCGAGATGCGTGGTGAACGCGAATTGGCCGAGGCGGAACTGCTCGCCGTCGCGGAGGATGTGAATCGGCGTCGCCGAACGGCTGCAGGCCTCGAGGATCCGTGTCGCGCAGTCGCCTCGAAACTTTCGCGCGGTCACCAGCACGCGCCGCACGTCGAAGTGCTCGATGACCGCGGGCAGCGACGCGCAATGGTCGGGATGCGCGTGCGTCAGCACGACTGTGTCGACACGCGCGAGGCCGCGGTCCGCGAGGAGCGGCAGCAGCCGCAGATCGGGACCGCCGTCGATGAGCAGCGTCTCGCGGCCGGAGCGAACGGCGATCGCATCGCCCTGACCGACGTCGAAGAACGTCACGCGCGGATGCGCCGCCTCGCGTTGACTTCGGCTCACGTCGATCGCTGAGATCGTCGGGATCAGAAGAATCAATGAGAGTGCGATCGCGCGCGCTCTCGTTCGCAGCAGCGCCAGCGCGAGCAAGGCCGCGACCGCGCTCGCGATCAACACGGGTGCAGCCGGTGCGGCAAAGTAGCCGGAGTAGCCGAACGCATTCAGACGATCGCAGATGAGATGCAGCGCGCGAATGAGCTGCAGCGCTTGAGGAGAAATGCACGCGGCCACGGACGCGAGCAGCATCGCGAAGATCAGCGGCGCCATCACGAGAGTCGCGAGCGAACCGCCGAGCGCGTACTGGTGAAAGTGGAAGAGCGTGAGCGGCGCGATCGCAATCTCCGCCGCGATTGCATGCGCGAGCCACCGCGGTTTGATGAGGTGCTTGCCGATGAACAGCAGCGCGCCGGCGCCGACGTACGTGAGATGAAATGAAGGATCGATGAGGTCGCGCGGCTCGACGATGAGGCGCAGCAGCGCCGCGAAACACCAGAGATTCTCGAGCGACGTCGGACGTTTGAGGATGCGCGAGAACGCATAGAGTCCGATCGCCGCGCTGGCGCGCGAGACCGATGCAGTAGGCCCGATGAACAGCGGCGCGAGCATCGAGAACGCGAGCAGTAGCCAGTCAGAGGCGCGCGGCGCGTGCAGCCATCGCAGCAGCCACGCGAGCACGCCGGCGGCGAACGCGATCTGCAGGCCGGAGAAGACGAGCAGGTGATACGTGCCGCCGCGGCGGAAGCTTTCACGCATCTCGTCGCTGAGCCGCTCGCCGCGCCCGAGGAGCAGCGCCTGCGCGAGCGCGACCTCCTCCGGGAAATCACGCGCGCTTCGCTCGAGACGATTGGCGAGCGCGCGATTCCAGGCATTGGGATGCCACCAGCGCAGCGCGCCGGCGTATTCAAGGAGTGACGGCGCTTTCACACCGACGCTGTACTGCCCGCGTTCATTGACGCGCAGAAATCCTTCCGCGCGGAGCGTCGCTTCCATCGCGATCTCCGGCGGCTCGAAGCGGGCGTAGACCGCGATCGGTGAATCGAAGGCGATCCCGTTCGCGCTGAACCGCGACGCGCGCAGCACGAACGAGTGGTCGCGATTCGCCCAGTCGTGTTGCAGCGGCACTTCGACGGTGGTGAAGCGGCCGGCGTCGAGCTCCGCGAACGCGGCGCGCTCGCGCTCGAGGTTCGTTTGCACGCGCAGGGCGAGCGCGATGCCGAGGATCAGAAAGAAGAGAGAGATGCGCGGCCGGAGAATCGCGATCAGCGCGATCGCGGCCATCGTCCAGACCGGGTTCACCAGCACCGGCCCGACGGCCAGTCCGGTTATGAGTGCGAGTAACGGTAGTGCGGCAGGAACGTCATGTTTCACGCTCGAACGAGGAGAGCGTTTCGACGTGATGGGTATTTGGAAAGAGGTCCAGCAGGTCGAGTGTGGTCAACCGCCAGCCGGACGCGATCAGACGGTTCGCGTCGCGGGCGAACGTTACTGGATCGCAGGAGAGGTAGGCAATGATTTCCTTCGTCCGTTCCGCAACGGCGGAGATGACTTCCTTCCGCGCTCCGGCACGCGGCGGATCGAGAAAGACAAAGTCGGCCTCGCGCATGCTCATCACGTGCTGCTCGACCGGCGCCTCGATCACCTTCACGTGACGCGGCACGTTCATCCGCGCGTACCGCGCCGAGATGCGCGAGCCTTCCACGAGATTGACGCGATGGAAATGCTGCGCGATCGGGAGGGTGAAGAAGCCGACGCCGCCGTAGAGGTCGTACGCGAGATGCCGCTGCGTCGTGCGCGCGGCGTGTGCGTTCACGAGACGCAGCATCGTGCCGAGGAGGTGGCGATTCACCTGAAAAAACGCGCGCGTTTGCAGGCGATACGTGAAGGAATCGACGGTGAGTGTGAGCTCGCGATCGTCGTCGATGGTCGCGCCGTCGACCTCCCACAGCTCTTCCGGCGGCGGCGGGAGAGGTGCGTTCACTGCTCCTCCCGTCACGCCGTACCGCCGCGCCGTTTCGGGGCCGACCACTTCGCACTCGCGGGCCAGTTGCACGACGCGATTCGAGCGCATGGCGTAAAAGCCGACGGCGTTGCCGTCGCTGTGCAGGCGGGAGCGGATTCGGTAGTTGAGCGGCGAGGGATGGACGGTGATCGGCGGCAGCGTGGCGGGGTCGAACTTGCCGATGCGCCGCAGCGATTCGGTGAGGATGCGATGCTTCGCCTCGAGCTGTTTGTCCAGCCGGTACGCCGTCCAGTTGCAGCCGCCGCATTCGTCGGCGACCGGGCACGGCTCGGCGCGACGCCACGGACTCGGTGTCTCGATCTCGACGAGCTCCGCTTTCGCGAATCCTTTCTTCACCTCGTACAGACGGACGCGCGCGACGTCGCCGGGAAAGACGTTCATGGCGAAGACCGGAAAGCCGTCGACACGCGCGAGAGCATCGCCGCCGGCGACGAGCTCGGTGGGGGTGATGGTGATGATGTCGCCTTCGCGCATGCGTGACAGTAGTATGCCGCGATGCGCATCGCTCGCTATCTCGCACTGCTCTCGCTGCTGCCGACGCCGCTGTTTGCGTGGGGCGCGAAAGGCCATTCCGTGATTGCGGAGCTCGCGGAGCGCGGCCTCTCACCGGCCGCCGCGGCGGTCGTGCGCGACCTCAATTACAACGCGCCGCTGCGCGACGTCGCATCGCTGCCGGACGACTGGCGCGGCGAGGAAACGCGCAAAGTGCGGACGACCAATACCGGCGCGTGGCACTACAGCAACATCCCGAACGATCAGGCGACGTTCGACCGCGCCCGCGACTGCAAGGACGACAACTGCATCGTCGCGGCGATCGAAAAGTACACCGCGATCCTGCGCGACAAGAAGCAGTCGCGTGAAGCGCGCCGCGAGGCGCTCGTCTATGTGGTTCATTTCGTCGGCGACATCCATCAGCCGATGCACGCCGCCGGCGGCATGGTGAAGAACGAGGAGACGGGCGAGATGGAGCCGGACCGCGGCGGCAACTCGGTCAAGCTCCGCTATCTCGGCACGGAGACGAACCTGCACAGCATGTGGGACAGCATGCTGATCGAATGGGGCGAAGACACGGTTGAGGAGTACGTCGCATACCTCCTCGACTTCGAGATGCGCGGCCGCCCGATTTCCGAGCTTCAGACCGGCAACGCCGTCGACTGGATCAACGAGTCGCATTTCACGGCCGTGAACAACGCCTACGCCATCGGCAACGGTCGCATCGGCGCCGCCTACGCGCAGCGCAACATCGGCGTCGTCTACGAGCGCCTGCTGCGCGGCGGATTGCGGCTGCGGAAGTTGTTGGATGAGGCGTTGACGGCTGCGCCGTAGGCGCCGTTGTCAGTTGTCGGTTGTCAGTTGTCTGCGCGGTTGCGCCAGGTCTGAACGTCGCCGCCGGTGTGCGCGGACGCTCGCGTCGGTCCGTCGGGCTCTGCCGTTCAGACAACCGACAACCGACAACCGACAACCAATTACACGGTTGTGATACAACGCGCGCCGCTATGAAAGTCCACGAATATCAGGCTAAAGAGATCCTGCGCCGGTATGGTGTGCCGACGCCGCGCGGCATTGTTGTCGAGAATCCGGAAGACGCTCGCCAGGCGGCGACGGAGCTCGGCGGACGCGTCGTCGTGAAGGCGCAGATTCACGCCGGTGGCCGCGGCAAGGGCGGCGGCGTGAAGCTCGCCAAAGACCCGGAAGAGGCGGTCGCGCTGGCGAAGCAGATCATCGGCATGAACCTCGTCACGCACCAGACCGGCCCCACCGGTCAGTTGGTGCGCAAGGTCCTGATCGAGGAAGCGCTCAACATCGACAAGGAGCTCTACCTCGGCATCACGCTCGATCGCCGCAGCGGGATGAACGTGATCATGGCGTCGTCGCAGGGCGGCATGGACATCGAGGAAGTGGCCGCGCACGATCCGAACGCGATTCATCGCGAGCCGGTCGACAGCGTCCTCGGCGTGCAGCCGTTTCAGGCGCGCCAGGTCGCGTACGCCCTCGGCCTGGAAGGGCTGGCGTACAAGCAGTGCGTCGACTTCGTGCAGAAACTCTTCCGCGCGTACGTCGAGACCGACGCCTCGCTCGCGGAGATCAATCCGCTGCTCGTCACGAAAGAAGGAAACGTCCTCGCGCTCGACGCGAAGATGACCTTCGACGACAACGCGATGTTCCGCCACAAAGACTTCGCGGAGATGCGCGACCTGCACGAGGAAGATCCGCTCGAGGTCGAGGCGTCGAAGTTCGGACTCAACTACATCAAGCTCGACGGCAACGTCGGCTGCATGGTCAACGGCGCCGGTCTGGCCATGGCCACCATGGACATCATCAAGCTCGCCGGTGGCGAGCCGGCGAACTTCCTCGACGTCGGCGGCGGCGCGAGCGCGGAACAGGTCAAGAACGCGTTTCGCATCATTTTGAGCGACAAAAATGTGAAAGCAATTTTGATCAACATTTTTGGCGGCATCATGCGCGGCGACCGCATCGCCGAAGGCGTCGTGAGCGCGTCGCGCGAAGTCGGACTGCCGGTTCCGGTCGTGGTGCGACTCGAGGGGACGAACGTCGATCTCGGCAAGAAGATCCTGGCGGAGTCGGGACTTCCTCTCATCACTGCCGATGCGATGTGGGATGCGGCCGAAAAAGTGGTTGCTGCGGCGAAGCAGCACCAACCATCCTGAGGCGCGAAGACGCCGAAGGATCTCGCGCGGCTGCGTAGGAAAAACAGGGGACAGACGTAATGGCGATCTGGGCTGACAAGAACACAAAGGTCATCGTGCAGGGCATCACCGGCCGCGAGGGGACGTTCCACGCGATCGGCTGCCGCGACTACGGCACGCAGGTGGTCGGCGGTGTGACTCCCGGCAAGGGCGGCACGACGCACGAAGGTTTCGCGGTCTTCAACACGGTGCTCGAGGCGCGGGAGAAGGCGGGCGCGAACTGCTCGCTGATCTTCGTGCCGCCGCCGTTCGCGGCCGACGCGGTGATGGAAGCGGCGGACGCCGGCATCGAGCTGATCGTCTGCATCACCGAGGGCATCCCGGTGACCGACATGATCCGGGCGCACGACTTTCTGCGGAAGACGAACGCGATGCGCGTCGCTGAAGGAAAAGCGCCGTCGCGCCTGATCGGACCGAACTGCCCCGGCATCATCACGCCGGACCAGGCGAAGATCGGCATCATGCCGGGGCACATTCACAAGTCCGGTCCGATCGGCATCGTCTCGCGCTCCGGAACGCTGACGTACGAAGCGGTCGGCCAGACCCGCAACATCGGCCAGTCGACCGCGGTCGGCATCGGCGGCGATCCGCTGCCGGGCACGAACTTCATCGACTGCCTCGCCGCGTTCCAGGCCGACCCTGCGACCGAGGCGATCATCATGATTGGTGAGATCGGCGGCAGCGCCGAAGAAGACGCGGCCGCGTTCGTGAAGGCGAACGTCACCAAACCGGTGGTCGCGTTCATCGCCGGTCAGACCGCACCTCCGGGACGTCGCATGGGCCACGCCGGCGCGATCATCAGCGGCGGCCAGGGCACCGCCGAAGAGAAGATGAAGGCGCTGCAGGCGGCCGGCATCCACGTCGTGAAAGCGCCTTCGGACATGGGCGCCATGATCGAAAAAGTGTGGAGAGGCCAGGCGTAACTACCGGTCTTTCGAAAGTCACCGAACGGCGGGCGAAAGCCCGCCGTTTTTGCGTCCTGCACTAGGATGCTGGCCGTGCTGCTCGCCCTCATCACCGCAGTCGCCCTTTCCGCACCGGCCGACGTCGAGCCGGTCTGGCTGAAAGGGAATCTGCACACGCACACGGCGGAGTCGGACGGCGATTCCGCGCCGCGCGCGGTGGCGCAGTGGTACGCCGATCACGGGTACGACTTTCTGGTGATCAGCGATCACGACAAGGTCACTCGCGTCGACAACGCGCCGCTGCTGCTGATTCCGGGTGAAGAGATCACCGATCGTCTGCCGAAAAAGCCGCTGCACGTGAACGCCATCGGCATCACGACCGCGATTGCACCGCAGCACGGAACGACGGTCGTGGAAGTGCTGCAGCGCAATCTCGACGCGGTTGCAAAAGCGGGCGGCGTGTCGCTGATCAATCATCCGAATTTCGGCTGGGCCTTCGGCGCCGAGGAGCTGTTGCAGCTCGAGCGCGTGATGCTGCTCGAGGTTGCGAGCGGGCATCCGTTCGTGAACAGCGAAGGGCCGTCGTCCGTCGAGTCGATGTGGGACGCGATGCTCACCGCCGGCAAGCGCGTGTACGGCGTCGCGGTAGACGACATGCACCACCTCGCGCGGCCGCTCGATGAGGAGTCGGTGCCGCCGGGACGGGCGTGGGTTCGCGTGCGCGCCGACAAACGCGACGGTGACGCGATCGTCGCGGCACTGAAGCGCGGCGACTTTTACGCGTCAACCGGGCCGGAGCTCGAGGACTACACGGCGACGAAGCAGAGCGTGACCGTTCGCATTCGCGCGCGATTTGGGGCTCGCTACCGCACGCGGTTCGTCGGCAGCGGCGGACGCCTGCTGCAGGAGTC
>DASVRB010000548.1:0-3691 GCA_036388835.1 Thermoanaerobaculia bacterium
GATGGCCAGTCCGGCGCAGAGCGCGGTGAGGATTGCAGACGGCGCGCGGGTCGATCCCGGCAGTGCCACGAATCCGAAGACCCCGCCGCGCAGTTCCCCTGCTACTTCGCCCGCGCTGACGAGCGTGAGGAACAGGCAGAATGCCGTTCCCGCGTAGAAGAGGATCTTCGGCATGAGGTCTCGCGATGGTAGCAGAGGGCGGACGGACCGCCCTCGGCCGTCACATTACTCTTTCATCGAGATGATGTGGTCGAGCCTGATCTCGAGCGGTCCCGAGTCGGCCGCGAAACGGATGAACTCCGCTCCGTCATTCGTAAAGACATCCTCCACGCGGCCACGCTCCTTCTGCGTCACCCCTTCGAGCTCGAACTCCAGCTCGACGACGTTCTTGTGCATCGCCGCTGCCTCGAGCTGGTCGTGGTAATCACACGAAACCGGCTCGTAACGTTCCTCGGTCATCACGAAACCTCCGGCCTCCGCTGATTCAGGATCGATGCCGGTGTGTTGTCGGTTGTCTGTGGTCGGTTGTCTGTGGCGTGTTCCGCGGGCGAGGTGTCACAGACAACTGACAACTGACAACTGACAACCGACAACACGCCCCAACTGACAACCGACAACTCTGCTACGATCGCCCACCTCCATGAGCGTCTTTCGTTTCGACACTCTTGCTGCCGCGATGCCGCTGGTTTCGGCGGGCATTCTCGTCCTCATCCTCATCGTCTCGTTTCGCTCGCGCGCGGTCGTCTTCTGCCAGTACCTGGAGGCGATGAGCGGGATCAAGCTGAAACCTTCGGACGTGCGGCGCGTTTACCGCGAGCGCGGGCCGAACGGCGTCCGCGAGCTCTTCCTCGACCTGATCATTCGCGAGGACCTCAAAGAAGGTCCGATCGAAGTGCCGGACGAGGAAGCGACGACCCTCGTCAATCGTTAACGCTGTCGGACTGTTCAGCGCCTGTTTTTCGCGGGCGCCGGCGCGGCTCCGGCAGCTCGTCAGTCACAGCCCGAACGACAGCAAAACAACCGAGGAGATTGAATGTATCTACGCACCCTTGCGGCGGCAGCGCTCTGTGCCGCTGCGATTCCTGCATTTGCCCAGAGCAGCAACGAATCGACGAACATCCTCCCCTTCAAAGCGACCGAGAAGACGCTCGAGAACGGCCTGAAAGTCATCGTCGTTCCGACCGGCTTTCCGAACCTCGTCTCGCTGCAGATCCCGGTGCAGACCGGCTCGCGCAATGAAGTCGAGCCCGGCAAGTCCGGCTTCGCCCACTTCTTCGAGCACATGATGTTCCGCGGCACGAAGGCGTACACGCCGGAGGCGTACACCGCCATCATCACCAAGGCCGGTGCGCGCCAGAACGCGTACACCTCGGACGACCTGACGAACTACCACGTCACGTTCGCGAAAGAAGACCTCGAGAAGATCCTCGAGATCGAAGCCGACCGCTTCAAGAACCTCTCGTACTCGGAAGAAGTCTTCAAGACCGAGGCGCGCGCGGTGCTCGGCGAGTACAACAAAAACTCCCAGAGCCCGGTGCGCAAGCTGATCGAAGTGCAGCGCGACGCCGCGTACACCACCCACCCGTACAAGCACACCACGATGGGCTTCATCAAAGACATCGAGGACATGCCGAACCAGTTCGAGTACGCGAAGACCTTCTTCTCGCGCTGGTACCGTCCCGAGAAGACCACCATCATCGTGGCCGGCGACGTCGAGCCCAATCAGGTCATGAACCTCGTGCAGAAGTACTGGGGTGACTGGCAGCGCGGCACGTTCGCGGTCGAGATCCCGCAGGAGCCGGCGCACAAAGGTCCGGTTTACGCGCACGTGCCCTGGACCTCCCCCACCCTGCCGTGGGTCACCATCGGCTTCCACGGCCCGTCGTTCTTCCAGACCGCCGATCAGGCCGCCGTCGACGCGATGCTCGACCTCGCGTTCGGCTCGACCTCCGATCTCTACAAGCGCCTCGTCGAGCAGGAACAGAAAGTCGACCAGCTCTTCACGTACGGCGGTCCGAACTTCGACCCGACCATCTTCAGCGTCTTCGCCCGCGTGAAGGATCCGAAGGACGCGGTGTACGTCCGCGATCAGATCCTGCAGACCTTCGCCGGACTGCGCTCCGCGAAGCTCGACGCGCAGCGCGTTGCCGATGCGAAATCGAACGCGCGCTACGGTGCGGTTCGCGCGCTCGACAACACCGACGCGATCGCCTCGACCATTGCCAGCTTCGCCCATTTCGAGCGCTCGTACGACACGATCAACAACTATTACCGCGCGTTCACGGCCGTGACGCCGGAGCAGATGCAGCAGGTCGCGCAGAAGTACTTCACCGATGCGAACCTGGTCGTGACCACGCTTTCGCAGCAGCCGCTCGGCGAGCCGATGTCGAAAGTGCCGTCCGTCAACGCGCTCGCCGCCCCCGCCACGACCGCAACCGCGCCGGTGCAGATCCGCTTCATCGAGCAGAAGTCGGTGCTGCCGAACGTGATGATGAAGTTCCTCTTCACGACCGGCTCCGCGACCGATCCGAAGGGGAAGGAAGGTCTCGCGCAGCTCGCCGCCTCGATGATCACTGAAGCCGGTTCGCGCGCGATGCGCATCGACGAGATCAACAGCCAGCTCTATCCGATGGCGGGCAGTTTCTCGAACCTCGTCGATAAGGACATGACGACCTTCACGGCCGTCTCGCACAAGGAAAACCTCGATCGCTTCCTCGGCATCGTGCTGCCGCAGCTCCTGACGCCCGGCTTCCGCGAGGACGATTTCCAGCGCCTCAAAGACCAGCAGCTCAATTCACTGCGCCAGGACCTCCGCAACAACAATGAAGAAGAGCTCGGCAAAGAGGAGCTTCAGAACGTCGTCTACAGCGGCGCGCCGTATGGCCACACGGTCCTCGGCACGATCGCGGGGCTGCAGTCGATCACCCTCGATGACGTGAAGCGCTTCATCGACACGAACTACAACGCCTCCAACGTCGTGGTCGGCCTCTCCGGCGACTACCCGGCCACGCTGCAGGCGCGTCTCGCCTCCGATCTCGCGTCGCTCGGCGCCGGACCGGAAGAGACGCCGCTCGCCAGCCTCACCCCGTTCAAGGGCGACGCGCCGAACGGTCTCGAGATCGAGATCATCAAGAAAGACACGCGTGCGACCGCGATCTCGATGGGACATCCGATCCCGGTGACGCGCAACTCGGCCGATTTCGCGGCGCTGAACATCGCCCGCGCCTGGCTCGGCGAGCATCGCGCCACGTCGGGCCGGCTCATGGACCGCATCCGCGAGCAGCGCGGCCTCAACTACGGCGACTACGCCTACATCGAGTTCTTCAATCGCCCCGGCAGCCAGTTCTTCCCGAGCGCGAACATCGCCCGCCGCTCGCAGCTCTTCGAGATCTGGATCCGCCCAGTCGTTCCGGAGAATGCGCAGATGGCCATGCGCATCGCGCTGTGGGAGACGCAGAACCTGATCGACAACGGTCTCACCGAAGCGGACTTTGTGAACACGCGCGATTACCTGATGAAGAACGTCTATCTCCTGACGTCGAACCAGAACCAGCGCCTCGGCTACGCGCTCGATTCGTGGTGGTACGGCATCGGCGACTACGCCGAGACGATGCGCGCCGCGTATTCGAAACTGACCCGCGACGACGTGAACCGCGCCATCAAAAAGTACCTCTCGGCGAAGAACCTCCAC
>DASVRB010000549.1:0-2291 GCA_036388835.1 Thermoanaerobaculia bacterium
TGGTGAATGCGAAAGCGCTGCAGCGCATCGCGCTCGAGCACGGCCTGCGCCGCGCGCTGACGACCGACGAATTCGCGGTGCACTATCAGCCGATCTTCGACTTCCGCACCGGCCGCATCACCGGCATGGAGGCGCTGCTGCGGTGGACGCATCCGCAGCTCGGCGCGATTCCGCCGTCGACCTTCATTCCGCTCGCGGAAGCGACCGGCATGATGATCCCGATCGGCACGTGGGCACTGCGCGAGGCCTGCCGTCAGGCGAAGGCGTGGCACGACGCCGGACACAAATCGCTGTCGCTGGCGGTGAATCTGTCGGTCACCCAACTGCAGCAGGCCGACCTCGCCGATCGCGTCCGGCAGATCCTCGCGGAAACCGGTCTGCCGCCGCGCATGCTCGAGCTCGAGATCACGGAGTCGAGCGCGATGCAGAGCCCGGAGACGAGCATCCGGATGCTGTACGACCTCAAGAAAATCGGACTGCGCATCTCGCTCGACGACTTCGGCACCGGGCACTCGTCATTGAGCTATTTGAAGCGCTTCCCGATCGACACGCTGAAGATCGATCAGTCGTTCGTCCGCGACATCATCGAAGATCCCGACACCGCCGCCATCGTCACCGCGATCATCGCGATGGCCCACAGCCTGCGGCTGAAAGTGATCGCGGAAGGGGTGGAGTTCACCGAGCAGGCGAACTTCCTCCGCCGTCACGACTGCGACCAGATGCAGGGCTACCTGATCAAGCCGCCGGTCGCGGCGACGGAGTTCCTCGCGTTCGTCGGCGAGAGCTCGGCCGGTTAGTGCCGGACCGAGCGCCGACGCGGTGAAGGTGGCGGTGGCGGCGGCGTGTCGACGACGTCGATCGTCAACGTGGTCGTCACCTGCACGCCGCTGCTGTCCGTCACCGTCAGCGTGACGAGGCGCGAGCCGGTCGTCGCGAACGTCCGCTGCAGCGACGGCGTGCGGCTGGTGCCAGGCTCGCGCGAGATCGTCCACTGATAGGTGTACGGCGGCGCGCCCCCCGAGACGTCGGAGGTGATCGTCACCGGCTCACCCGGACGGACCACGCGCGGCGCGACGATGGCGACGGTCAACGGGCAATAGCGGACGAGATAGGAATCGAGCCGGTTGCTCAGTTGGCGCACGGCGCTGGTGATGTACGCGCTGCCGGTCCAGACCAGCGGGTACTCGCTGAACGCACGCACCGCGGTGGGGAACGTCGCCGCGAACCGCGAATCGCCGAGGATGACGCCGGTCGGCGTGAAGCGGCGGAGACGGAAGAAACCCTCGCCGTCGACGTAGGTCTGGGCAAGCTCGCCGTTCGCGCCGACGAGCGACAGCGGCATCATCGCAGCGCCGTTCGCCGGCACGAGTGCAGCGTCGGCACGCACGATCTGATGCGACGTATCGGCGACGAACCAGCGAATCTCCGACGTCGCTTCCGCGCCCGTGAGGCGCGTGACGACGAAAAGGTTGTTGATCGATGCGGCGTGAACGTCGGTCCCTGCCGGCGCGATGCTGGTCGCGCGCGGGAAGCCGCTTCCTTCGATGGTGCTGATCCAGATGCGCCCATCGTCCGCGCTGATGGCGAACACACCGATGATGCCGCTGTCGGTGACGGCCAGCGCGAGCTCTGCTTCGATGGCAGGCGCGACCGGGAGGCGGACGTCGCGGCGTTCGCTGCCGTTGCGCTCGAGGAGCGTGACCCAGAGCCCGCGGAAGACGCCGGCGTTGATGTGCCGTGCGAGCACCCACGCGTCGAGCGCGCTGCTCCACGCCACTTCCACCTCGTCGCCGAGGCGAGTCGTGCGTGAGGCGTTGAGCTCCACGCGCTCGCCGATCGGCTCGCCGCTGGTGGCGATCCGCTGGAGAAAGGTCCGGTTGGAGGTGCGGTAGAAAAGGCCGAATTCACTGCCGTTCCAGAGCAGCTCGTCGACGCGGACGGCGTCGGTGGCGATGAGGCGATCGGGCGAGAGCGTCTCCAGACCGTGGCCGTAAACCGAAAACCAGAGCGCGTTCCGATTGTCGGCCTGCGTCTTGGCCACGCCGAGCACGTTGCCGCTCCACGCGACCGGTCCGGCGACGAGATTCGGCACCGACTCGCGCGTCGAGATGAGACGCGTATCGCTGACGCAATCGGCGGACAGAGCCACCGCAAACAAAATCAAAACCGCGGCAGCAGTCACACGAATCGCAGCCATCAAACCCGCTCTCCTCATCTGTCAATAACTTCGGACCGCACGCGAGTATAGCAGGGGGCGTATGGAGTGCGGCGACGCGAGTCGCCGCTTTCAC
>DASVRB010000550.1:0-6428 GCA_036388835.1 Thermoanaerobaculia bacterium
AGGATCTCGTGCTCGGGCGGCGCGCCGCGCTGAAACTGATTCGCGCCGAGGATGACTCGGAGCTGATGCGCCAGCGGCTGCTGCGCGAGGCGCGCGCGGCCTCGGCGCTGATGCATCCGAACATCTGCACGATTTACGAGGCCGGCGTGTGGGAAGGCGAGCCGTTCATCGCCATGCAGTACGTCGAAGGAAGGCCGCTCACGGAACGGAGCCGGCAACTCTCCATCGACGAAATCCTGCGCGTTGCGGCGGGTGTGGCCGAGGGGCTCGCCGAAGCGCATGCGCACGGCATCGTCCATCGCGACATCAAGCCGCAGAACATCGTCGTCAACGAGCGCGCCGTGGTCATCCTCGACTTCGGCCTCGCGCGCTCCATCGAACCGCAGCGCGACGAACAACTCACCGCGCGCGATTCCGTGGCCGGCACCGCGCCGTACATGTCACCCGAGCAACTGCGGCACGAATCGCTCGATGGCCGGAGCGACGTCTTCAGCTTCGGCGTGATGCTCTACGAACTGTTCGGCGGACGACGGCCGTTCGATCGCGGCTCGATCGTCGACACCATCAGCGCGATCCTGCGCGAAGAGCCGGCGCCGATGAGCTCGCGCGGCATCCGCGCCGCGGCGCTGGAAGCGCTGATTTTCACGATGTTGCGCAAACGCGCGGCCGATCGTCCGACCGCGCGCGAGATCGCCGGCGCGATCGAATCGATTCGACGGCAAGCCGATTCCGGCGACGCGCCGACACAGATGATCGGCGCCGAGGTCACGGCCGCGCTGTCACGTTCCGTGCCGCCGCAGACGCGCACGTCGTCGATCACGAACATCGACGCCGAGGCGGCGAAGCTCTATCTGAAAGCGCGGCAACTCTGGAAGAAACGCTCGCCTGCCGGCATGCGCACCGCGATCGCGCTGCTGCAGGAAGCGATCGAGATCGAGCCCGAATACGCGCGCGCTTATGCCGCGCTTGCGGACGCCTACACGTTCCTCGGATTTCTGCAGATGACCGAACCGTCGGCAGTCTTTCCGAAGGCCGAGGCGGCGATCTCGCGCGCGATCGAGCTCGATCCGCAATCGGCGGAAGCACATGCCTCGCGCGGTTTCGTGCAGACGGTGTATGGCTGGAATCCGGCTGCCGCCGAGGAGTCGTTCGCCGAGGCCATCCGCCTCGATCCGACACTCGCCACCGCGCATCACTGGCGCGGTCTGTATCTGCTCGCGCGGCGGCGGTTCGATGAAGCCGATGCGGCGTTACGCGAAGCGTCCGAGCTCGATCCGCTCTCCCCCATCTTCGCCACCGCGTGCGGCTTCGCGCCGATGTACCGCGGCGACGCGGAAGGTGCGATTCGCGTCTATCGCTCCGTCGTCGAGTCGGAGCCGGCGTTCGTGCCCGTTCACTTTTATCTCGGCCTCGCGCTCGAGCGCTGCGGCCGCGGCGACGATGCGATCGCCGAGTTCCGCACCGCGCTGGAGATGGGCACCGCCGACACCGAGGCCGCACCGGCGCTCGCGCATGCACTCGCCCGCGCGGGCCGCGGCGACGAAGCGTCCGCGATCGTCGACCGGCTGCGCATCGCGGCGAAGGAACGCTTCATCTCACCCTTCTTTTTCGCCGTTGCGGCGATGGGTGCTCGTGATGTTGACGGGGCGATCGCAGCGTTGGACGAAGCGGTGCGCATTCGTGCCGTGCGATTGTCGGATGTGCATCTCGATCATCGGTTCGCGCCGTTGCGGGGAGATGCGCGGTTCGCACATCTCCTCACGCGAATCGGAATGGATCCCGAGGTGAGAAGCCTGTCATCCTGAGCCGCGGAGACGGCGAAGGACCCCTTTCATCCAGCGCGTTGGTCGTGCATCCGCAGGGGGTCCTTCGCCGTCTTCGCGGCTCAGGATGACAGTGGGGGCGCTCGCGTAAGACTCACAATCTGTCATCCCGAGCGTAGCGAGGGACCTGGGCGGGTGGGGCGCGACGCACATGCCTTCCGCGACCCGCCCGCCCAGGTCCCTCGACTACGCTCGGGATGACGGGAATGCGCTTCATTGCAAAATGGCGCGCGCATGCCCGCCATCCTCGCGCTCGACCAAGGCACGACTTCTTCGCGCGCGATCCTCTTTGATGCGCGGGCGAACGTGCTGGCGGTCGCGCAGCGCGAGCTCGGGCAGATTTACCCGCGGCCGGGCTGGGTGGAGCACGACGCTAAGGAGATCTGGGAGTCGCAGATCGGCGTTGCGGCGGAGTGCATCGCGAAGGTGCCGGACGTGGAGATCGCGGCGATCGGCATCACGAACCAGCGCGAGACCACGATCGTGTGGGATCGCAGGACGGGAAAGCCGGTGGCGAACGCGATCGTGTGGCAGGACCGGCGCACCGCGGCGTTCTGCGACGAGTTGCGCGAGGCGGGTCACGAAGCACTGTTCCGCGCGCGCACAGGACTGCTGCTCGATGCGTATTTCTCGGGCACGAAACTGCGCACGCTGATCGAGAACCGCGACACCGCGCACCTCGCATTCGGCACGGTCGACTCGTGGTTGACCTGGAACCTGACCGGCGGACGGACGCACGTCACCGACGTCACGAACGCTTCGCGCACATTGATGTTCAACGTTCATCGCCGCGCGTGGGACGACGAGCTGCTCGCGATCCTCGGCATTCCGCGCGCGCTGCTGCCGGAGGTGCGCGGCTCGAGCGAGATCGTCGCGCGCACCGCGGAAGGGCTGCCGATTCCGGCAGGCATTCCGATCGCCGGAATGGCGGGCGATCAGCAGGCGGCGCTGTTCGGGCAGCGCTGCACGCGCGCCGGCATGGCCAAGAACACGTACGGCACCGGCTCGTTCGTGGTGATGAACAGCGGCGCGAACGCGGTGCGCTCGACGCACGGTCTGCTGTCGACGATTGCGTGGCAGATCGGCGATGAGGTGCAGTACGCGCTCGAAGGAAGCATCTTCGTCACCGGCGCCGCGGTGCAGTGGCTGCGCGACGGCATCGGCATCATCAAAAGCGCGGCCGGCGTCGAGCAGCTCGCGGCATCCGTCGACGACACGAACGGGGTGGTCTTCGTCCCCGCCTTCACCGGCCTCGGCACGCCGCACTGGGACGGCTACGCGCGCGGCACGATGGTCGGACTGACGCTCGGCGCGACCGCCGCGCACATCGCCCGCGCCACGCTCGAATCGATCGCGTTGCAGACCGCGGACGTGCTCGAAGCGATGCAACGCGACTCCGGCATCGCGCTCACCGAGCTCCGCGTCGACGGCGGCGCGTCGGTGAACGATCTGCTGATGCAACTGCAAGCGGATCTGGCCGGAATTCCGGTCGTGCGCGCGCGCACCTCGGAATCGACCGCGCTCGGCGCGGCGTACCTGGCCGGCCTCGCCGTCGGCATGTTCGACGAGATCGAGTGGCAGGCCGCGCGGACGTTCGAGCCGCGCATCAGCAGCGATGAGCGGGCCGCGCGCCTCGCGCAGTGGCATCGCGCCATCGAGCGCGCCAAAGGGTGGGCGTGATATGCAGTGCCCGCTCCGACGATGATCGATTACCACCGCGACCTTCTCGCCGACGAAACACGCACGCTCGCCTATCGCGAGGCGATCCGCGCGGTCGTGAAGCCGGGCGATGTCGTGGTCGACATCGGCGCCGGCAGCGGCATCCTCTCTTTCTTTGCGTGTGAAGCCGGCGCCGCGCACGTGTACGCGATCGACCGCGGACACATGGCCGACGTCGCCTCCTTTCTCGCGCGTCACCTCGACTTTGAAGATCGCGTGACGGTGCTGCACGCCGAATCGAGCAGCATCGAATTGCCGCAACGCGCTGACGTGCTGGTCACCGAGACGATGGGCGTACTCGGCTTCGACGAGAACATCCTCGGGCACGTGCTCGACGCGCGCAGGCGCCTGCTGAACGCGGGCGCGACGATCATCCCGCAGAGCGTGACGATGTCGGTCGCACCAGTCGAGCTGCACGACACGTACGAGAAACACGTGGCCTGGTGGAGCACGCCGCGTTACGGCTTCGATCTCAGTCCGTTGCGCGTGTTCGCCTCGAACTCTCTCGGATACGTGCGGCTCGACGACAAGAGCCGGCTCGCATCAGCCGTGGCGATGCTGCACGCCGACCTGGCGACGCACGACAGCACGTTCGTGAGCGGACGTGCGACGTACGTAGCAGACCGCGACGCGACCCTGCACGGATTCGGTGTCTCGTTCGAGGCCACGCTCGCGGCTGGCATCGTCATCGACACGCGCCAGCCGACGCACTGGTCGCACGCTTTTTTTCCGCTCGAGCTGCCGTTGCGTGTCGCGCGCGGCGACGAGATCTCGCTCGACCTGGAGACCGACGACGGCAAAGCGTGGCGCTGGCGCGGACGAGCCGGCGATGACGAGTTCGATCAGACCAACTGGCTCGCCGCACCACCATGTATTTTGAACAAATAACTGTTAGAATCCCCAGCCGTCAGTCCGATCCACCCGCTCACCACAACCAGTCTGGAGTTTGAATGTCCCGTGCAGTCGTGCGCGCTCTCGCGCTTTGTTTCGTTATTTCGTCCAGCGTTTCTGCCGCCGAGGTTTGGGATGGTGCGCCGTTCGCGTCGGACCCGAAAGCGCTCCTTGCCGCGGCCGAAGCGATTCAGCCGCAGAAGCCTGACGACGGCGTGATCGTGCTGCTCGACGAAGCGCACGTCACCTTCGACGCGCAGGGACGTTCGACGCGCGTGGAGCGGCTGATCTATCGCATCGTGAACGACAGCGGCGTCGACGGCTGGGACACCATCGAGACGTCGTGGTCGCCGTGGTACCAGGAGAGCCCCGAAGTCGACGCGCGCGTGATCACCAGAGACGGCGCCGTGCATCGCCTCGACCGCAAATCATTCGGAACGGGTGACGCGGAAGACGAGCCGGCCATGTTCACCGACACGCGGATCCTCAGCGGTCCGCTCCCCGCCGTCGCGCCGGGCTCGGTGGTCGAACAGATCGTCACGTATCGCGAGCGCAACCCGCTGTACGACGCCGGCGTGGCCGCGCGTCATCAGTTCGGCCGGTGGGTCGAGACGCGGCAGTCGCGCCTCACCCTCGACTATCCGTCGACGCTCGCGCTGCAGCTCGTCAACCGCACCAAGCCGGCCGTCGAGCCGCGCAAGAGTGTGACCGGCGAGCGGACGCAGCTCGTGTGGGAGACCGGCTCGCGTCCCGCGCTCGAGCGCGGCGAGTGGAACCTGCCGCCCGACGTCACGCTGCGCTCGTACGTGGCGTGGTCGACCGGCAAATCGTGGCAGGACGTGGCGGCGCGTTACGCGAAGATCGTCGACGAGCGCATCGGCGACGGCAGCGCGGTCGCGAAGCTCACCGCGCAGACGGTCGGCAACGCCAAAGAGCCGCGCGAGATCGCGGCGCGCATCCTCGCCGCGGTGGAGCGGCACATTCGTTATGCCGGCGTGGAGTTCGGCGAAGGGTCGATCATTCCGCGCACGCCGGCCGAGACGCTGAAGAACAAATACGGCGACTGCAAAGACAAGGCGACGCTGCTCGTGGCGATGCTGCGCCAGGCGGGCGTGCCGGCACACGCGGTGCTGCTCCGCGCGGGCCTCGGCTATGACGTCGAGCCGGACCTCCCCGGCCTCGGCCACTTCAATCACCTCATCGTCGTCACCGAAGGACCCGACCCGATCTGGATCGATCCGACGGACGAATTCGCACGCGCCAACGAGCTGCCCGATTCCGATCAGGGCCGCCTGGCGCTGATCGCGAAGAACGACACCACCGCGCTCGTGCGCACGCCGCTGTACGAATCGAAGGCCAACCACACCGTCGAGAGGCGCGAGTTCCGGCTGGTCGAAGACGGCAAGGCCTTTGTTACGGAAACCAGCGAATATTCGGGAAGTGACGAACGGTCGACCCGCCGCTACTACACCTCCAGCGACCGGAAGGACCTCGGCAAGGGATTGGAGACGTACGCCGAGCAGGCGTATCTCGCCAAGAAACTGTCGAAGTGGGAGAGCGGCGACACGCGCGATCTCACGAAGCCGTTCCGCATCCACATCGAGATGCAGGAAGCGGGACGCGGCGTCACGGGCGGCGGCGAAGCAGGCGTCGGCATCTTCTTCAGCCGCCTGGTCGGCGACCTGCCGTCCGAGCTGCACTACGACCTCGAAGCGCAGGATGAAGACACGCCGGAAGACGAAAAGGTCAAGCCGCGCGCGAACGACTATCTGTTCGCGAAGCCGTACGTGCTCGACATCCACTACCGCATCGTCCCGCCGCCCGGTTACAGCATCCGCAACCTGCCGGAATCGGACAGCGTGAACGTGGCCACCGCCACGATGACGCGCAAGTACGCCGTGCAGCCGGACGGCGTGGTCACCGCCGACATCCGCTTCGATTCCGGTCCGCGCCGCATCACCGCCGCACAGTTCGAGGCGCTGCGTAAAGAGGTGG
>DASVRB010000551.1:0-20764 GCA_036388835.1 Thermoanaerobaculia bacterium
CGTACTTGACGGGCCGCGCGCGCTCCATGCGGCGGTTCACCCGTTTCGCTTCTTCTTCGTACGGCT
The DNA here is from genome assembly GCA_036388835.1 of Thermoanaerobaculia bacterium. GTDB lineage: Bacteria > Acidobacteriota > Thermoanaerobaculia > Gp7-AA8 > Gp7-AA8 > QHVT01. The sequence continues at coordinate 67 of DASVRB010000551.1, forward strand.
TGTACTCGGCGCGATACCAGGCGTTCGTCATCGCCATCACCGGCCGCCACCAGTCAGCCCTGCCGGATCTCTTGAGATCCCACACGGCCTCGGTGAATTCGATGCTCGGGATCAGCGCGGTTTTGTCGTAATCGCGATCGACCGCGAGCTGCACGCCGTGGCCGACCGGCGTCATCGGATAGAGGCCGTTGCGGACGATCCAGTAAACCGCGGCGCCGGTCGAGAAGTACTTCGTCGCCACCGGCTCGCGCGCGTACCAGTCGACTTCGTGAAAGAGGCGGTACGCGCTGCGCGGCTCCGGCAGCTCTTCGAGCACCGGCGGCGCCTCGCGAAAGAAACTCGCCGGCATCACGGGATTCACCTGCCGTGCGATCGGCAGCACGTCGGCCATGACGAACAGCGCGAGCAGCGCCATCCAGACCGGCCGCTTCACGCGCGGGAAGAACCAGAGCAGCGCGAACAACACGGCACCGCGGATGAGCGAGATCACCCATCCCTGCTGCGACAGGTCGATCATCCGCTGCGTCGAGCCGCCGCTGAGGCCCCACACGTACGTGAACGCACGCGCGTAATACGGAGTGAGTGTGAGGATGGAGATGACGCCCGCGACCAAAGTCACTGCAGCGACGAAGCCCATCGCCGACTGACGAATGGCCTCGTCGCCGTCGAGCATCCGGTCGAGCATTTTCGACGTCAGCAGGATCACGGCGAACCCGGCGATGAGCACGAATTTCTCGGGATACCGAATTGCCTCGGCGATCCCTGCTTTGTAGAGCAGGTCGAGGAGTGGTGTGTTGCCGCCGAGCGCGAGGAGGAACGAGAAGCCCGCGAGGATCAGCACCAGTCGTCCGCCGCGCGGCCGGACGAACAGCGCCGCGATCGCCAGCGCCGTCACGAGCAGCCCCGAATAGACGTTGAAAATGAAGGGGGAGCTCATTCCCGGATACAGCCCGCCCGACCAATAGAAAGTGATGCGATCGACCGCGATGTGCCCGAGGAAATTCGGGTAGATCATCTCCGCGAACTTCGCCCACGGCATGCTCCAGGTGCTGACCAGCGAGAACTCGAATGGACGCGAGCGCGCCGAATCGCCGACGTGATCGACGGCGGACAGCATCTGCGCCGCACCGACGAGAAATCCGGCGATGGAGATCAGACCGACGAAGAAGACGCGCGAGAGCATTTCCGGAATCGCACTCGTCCACGGCAGCGACGCGTCGCGCGCCGCGTACCAGCCGCGGTACATCGCGTACATGCCGAGAATGAAGCCGGTCTGCGCGATCGACGTCGGCTCCGCCACCAGCATCTGCAGCCCGAGAAAAAGCGATGCGAGCGCGAAGCTGCGGATGCTCGGCGTGAACATGAAGCGCCGCACGTACAAACAAGTGAACGGCAGCCATGCGATGCAGAACATGATCGGCAGCAGGTTCACGTACGACATGTAGATGCCGCCGAGCGCGAACGCGAGCGCGCCGAATGCAGCGCTGAACGCGCGCAGGCGCATCGAGCGCAGCAGCGCGTACATGCCGAGCAGACCGATGTAGATGTGCACGAGGATGTGCGCGCGATAGCCCTGGTCGTAATCCGGCAGAAGGATCAGCCAGGTGAAGGGGTAGAAGACCTCGTGCTCCGGATTCGCGGCGATCGGCTGGCCGGCCGCGAAGTGGCGGTTCCAGAAAGGAAACTCGCCGTTCTGCACCACGTCCCGCAGCACCTGCTTGGTCGGGTAGTAGTACCGCGTCAGATCGCGCAGATAGAAGTTGTGCGTTCCGGCGACGACGTCGAAGAAGAGGAACGTTGCGATGGATGCGAGGATCGCGAGCGCGATGAAATCGTGTCGCCGGGCTTCAGTCACAGGTCGCGCATTGTACTGGCGCGCGCGGTGCGCCAGAAGACGAACGCGAGCGCCAGCAGCGTGACCAGCGAAACGGCCGCGCCGGTCGCGATGAGCGGGTTCCGATAACGCATCTCGACGACGTGACGTCCGCGCGGGACCGCGACGCCCTGATAGCCGAGGTTCGTCACGACCTGCGGCACCTCGACGCCGTCGATCGTCACGCGCCAGTACTTGTGCGCGGTGACGCTCATGACCAGAAACGCCGGACCGTCCGCTTCCACTTCGATGCGTGCGCGATTCGCGGTATCGGATGCGCGGAGCACGCGCCCCGTGGCCGGCTGGAACGACGGGGTCGCGACGAATGCAGTCTGCGGATGATGGCGTCCGCCGGCGAGCTGCGCGACGAGCTCCTTCCGGTTGCGGGCCTGTGCGAGCGCCGTCGCGAAGTAGTAGCGCGGCTGCGCGGGACGTTCGATGAACGCGATCGGCTCGAGGCGTGCGGCGTCGCCGCCCGCTTCCGCGTATGCCTGCGATGCGGGCCGATAGAACGCAACGTAGCGGACGTTCGACATCGCGCTGATGGCGGTGAGCCATTCGGCGCCGCTCTGCTGCAGTTCGATCGCCGCCTTGGTCAGTTCATCGCTCGTGCGCAGGCCGGTCAGGTCGAAGTCGATCTCCGCGGCGGTGCGCACGCCGTACGCGGCGGCCATGTAGCCGGACAGCGCGTTGCGCTCGACGACATAGAGATTCGGCGCCTGCGCGCGATACGCGCGGCGGTAACGTGACATCTGCGACCAGTTGCCGGCGTGCAGGATGCGGTAGTCGTCGCGGTTCGCGGCGAGCTGCCGCAGCACCGGCGGCGGCGCGCTGTAGAACGACTCCGGCTGCCGTGGCGCGAGCTCGGCGGCGCGCGGACCGAGGTCGATCAGCACGAATGCGCCGAGGAGCGCCGCCATCGCGTCGCGCGGCATCTTCGTCGCGAGTGCGAACAGCGCCGCGAGAATCGCGCCACGCCAGAAGTCGGTCTGCGTGTAGAGCAGCGCCCCCGATACCGCGGCCAGGATGGCGAGGGAGATCGCGGCGATGCGCATCCGCGAGTGGCCGCGCAACAGTTCATCGAGCGCGACCGCGCCGAAGACGATCGTCGCGAAGATGCCGATGATCAGGAACTTCTCGGGGTAGCGGATCGATCGAACGAGGCCTTGGTCGTAAAGGAACTGCCAGAGCGGCGTGTAGCTGCCGGCGGCGAGAAGCACCGAAAGCGACGCGATCGCGGCATACAGCGGCCAGCCGCGCACGCGTGCAATCACCCCCGCCAATGCGACGAGCACGATCAGTAGTCCCGAGTAGATGCTGAGGATGAATGGCACGCCGCGACGCGGATAAAGATCGCGGCCGCGATACACCTCGTTCCCATCCGGACGTGCGGAACCGAAGACGTCCGGATGGATGGTTTCGATGAGGCGGCGCGGCGGCGTGCTCCAGTCGCTCACGGTCTTGAAATCGAATCCGTCGGCGCGCACGGAGTCCCGCGCGTGATCGAACGCCGGCAACGTCTGCACGGTCGACAGCAGGACCGCCGCAACCGAGATCGCCGCCACCGCGGCGAGGTCGCGCCAACGCGAGCTGCGCGCAAGCGCGTACATGCCGAGGACGAGGCCGGTCTGCACGAGCGTGACCGGCTCCGCGATCAGGAACTGCATCCCGAGCGACAGCGACGCCAGCGCGAAATCGCGGCCGTTGCGGTGCTGCAGGAAACGGCGCGTGAAGAGGCACGTCAGCGGCAACCACGCCGCGCTGAAGAGAAACGGGAAGAGACTCAAACCCGAGAGCACGAACCCGCCGAGGCCGAACGAAAGCGCGCCGAGCGCCGCCGCCGAGCGCGATGTGTCGAACGAACGGATCAGCGCGTACATCCCGAGCGTGGCGAGGTACACGTGGATCAGCGCATGCCAGTTGAAGCCGTAGACGAGGCTCGGCAGGAACACCAGCCAGGTCAGCGGATAGAACACCTCGTGCGCCGGGTTCGCGGCCAGCGGCTGCCCGCCGGACGTGAACGGATTCCAGTACGGAAACTCGCCGCCGGCGACGACGCTGCGGAGGATGGTCCGTCCCGGAAAGTGGTAGAGCGAAACGTCGCGCGTGTAGAAGACGCCGCTGCCGGCGACGACGTCGAAGAAGAGGGTGGTGATGACTGCGGCGAGCGCGGCGAGCGCTATGCGGTCATGCTTCAAGCACGTGCGGCGGTGGGCGTCGCGGCGCCCGCGACCCGGTCACGGAAGATCGGATGGCTCCAGATCTTCTTCTTGTGCAGCTTGTAGTAAATCATCGTCTTGAGGATCGCCAGGCCGTAACGGACCGAGCGCCAGAAGCCGATCTGCGATGCCTCGTCGAAGTAGCGCGTCTGGATTGGCACCTCGCGGATGCGCATTCCTTTCGCGACACCCTGCGCGATGATCTCGGTGTCGAACACGAAGTCGTCCGAGTTCGCCTCGAAGTTGACGCTCTCGAGGTAACGCTTCGAGTAGGCGCGGAAGCCGGAGTGGTACTCGGAGAGATAGACGTAGAACGTCGCGTTCTCGACCATCGTCAGGAAGAGATTCGCGAAGTACTTCCACTTCGGCATGCCGCCTTCGATGGGGCGGCCGCCGAGCATGCGCGAGCCGAAGACGGCGTCGCACTCGCCGCGCAGCAGCGGTTTTACGAGCTCGGGTACGATCTTCGGATCGTACTGATGGTCGGGATGAACCATGACCATGATCTCGCCGCCCAGCTCGTACATGGCGGTGCGGTAGCAGGTCTTCTGATTGCCGCCGTAGCCGCGGTTCTGCTCGTGCACGATCGTGCGGAGGCCGAGCTCGCGCGAGAGCTCGACGGTGCGGTCTTTCGAGACGTCGTCGACGAGCAGGATCTCGTCGACCCATTCTTTCGGGATGTCGTCATACGTTGCGCGCAACGTCCGTTCGGCGTTGTAGGCGGGAAGTACGGCGACGACTTTCTTTTCGTGCAGCGGCATGGCGGGCGCGCGGGAGGATAGCACAGCGATTACGGCCGAACGGCCCTCGCTTCTTCGAGCGCTTTTCGCGCCTCGGCGGGCCGCCCGGTGCGCTGCATGTAGTCGGCTTCGTGACGGAGCAGCGCGATCGTGTCGCGTGCCGATCCGGAGACTCGCGGCGCCGCGATCAGTGCGCGCGTCCGCGCGTCGTGCTTCGGATGTGCGCCGCACCAGGCGAAGAACGCCGACATCCCCGCAAAGTACGCGAGCGCGAGGAGGGTGCCGTGACGGCGCGCCGCAACGGCGAGCGCGGCGAACGCAATCGTGGCGATGAGCGCTGCCACCGCGATCTCGCCGCGGAACTGCGGCGGCGCGTATCCCAGGAGCGTGCGCCATTGCGGCTCTTGCGCGGAAGTGAGGAAGGCGTCGAGCAGTTCGGACGGCGCCTGATAGCGATTGAGGTTCAGTCGCGACGAGGCGATGAACAGCATCAGCGTCCAGACCGTCGGAACGATCGTCAGCAGCGCGCCGAGCCATCGCGGCACCTGCGCGAGCAGCGCCGCCAGGCCGATGATGAAGAAGATCGTGCAACTGTCGAAACGGCGTTGGCCGAACGAGGCGCCACCCCAGAACCAGCGCTCGAGCAAAGAGAGCAGCAGCCACTGCGCGACGAACGTGACCAGGCCGGCGCGTGCAAGCGCGCGGTCGCGGCGCGCGACGAAGAACAAACCGATCGCAGCGACGAGCAGCAGCGGAGTCCAGGTGGCGAGACCGTGGTACCAGGAGAAGAGCGTTTCGAACGGACGAAACGTCGCGAACATCTGCCACGGATGCGCGCGCCCGCCGATGTTCACGAACGCGAGCGGCGCGCCCCACAACGTCTGGCTGACGATCAACTGCGGCAACGCCGCGATCAATGCACCGACGAACATTACGTGTGCGCGCCTGAGCGACGACGGCGCGATCAGCAGCGGCACGAGCGCGATGGTGATGTTCTGCGGTCGCGTCGCGCAGGCGAAACCGACCGCCATCCCGACCGCGAGATAGGCGAGGAGAGGAAGTCGTGCCTTTCGTGGATCCGCGGCAAAGGGGGACAGGCACGATTGCCTGTCCTCCACTCGGATTCGAAGCGAGAGCAGCACGACGGCGGCGCATGCGGCCGCGCTGATCGCGTGCGACATGATCGCGTGCCGGAGCGAGTAAAACGCGAGCGGCGATCCGAGCCAGATGGCGATGGCGGCGACTCTGCCGGAGCGTCCGGGGAACAGCACGTTCGCGATGCGCAGACCGGCCAGCAGCACGAACAATCCTGCCAGCGCGCTGGTACAGGCGACCGCGGCGACGTACAGCACCTGGAAGCCGTCGCCGCGCGCGACGAGATGCGCGGCGGCGAACGCGGGATACCACGCCAGCGAGGCGCCGGCAGTCCAGTGATTGCTGAGGTGCCCGGTCGCGGTCACGTCTTTGAACGCGATGTCGTTGCCGCGAATCAGGCGCACCGCTTCCCATTCATCGAAGAAGAGCAGGTCGCGGTCGAAGAAGGTGGAGGGGAGGTAAGCGAAGTAGCCGGCGCCGTCGGGGCGGGTGATGCCGGGTGTCAGCCAGAGGCAGGTCGTCAGGAACCAGACGGCGACGACTGCGCCAACTCCTGCCGCACTCGCTCGCTGAGCGGCACTCCAGCCTCGTCGCATGCGCGTGCGATCGTCTCATACGCTTCCCGTCTTTTTCCCTCGCGCAGGAGGTCGAGCACGCGCGCGGCGATGATGCCGTCGAAGAAGCGTTTGCGATCGACGTCGGTCGGCAGCGTCGCTTTCGCGCCGTCGCGCAACGTCGCCAGCACGTCGTTCACTTCCGCGTACTCCGGGCCGATCAGCCGCTGCAGGTCTTCTTTCAACGTGCGCGCAATGGCCGGCGATTTGCCGCCGGTGGAGACGGCGATCTGAATCGAGCCGCTTTCGACGATGGCCGGGATGATGAACTCGCAGAGCGGCGTGACGTCGACGACGTTCACCGGGATCCTGCGCGCGCGGCAGTCGGCGGCGATCTGTTCGTTGACCGCGGTGTCGTCGGTCGAGGCGATGACGAGGTTCGCGCCGGCGAGGTCGCTGTGGTCGTAACGTTTCCGGCGCGTGGTGAGACATCCCTCCGACGCCCACCGTTCGATCTCGTCCGTAAAGTCGGGCGAGACCACCGTCACCCGCGCCCCGTACTTCATCATCGTCTCCGCTTTCCGCGCGCAGACGAAACCGCCGCCGATGATCACCACCTCGCGGTTCTCGATGTCGATGTAGATGGGGTAGTAGGGGTAGTTTTTCACTGGGGGGAGTTTATCCGCGGGGCGGCGGCGCCGGGCCGTAAGCGGAATTCAGAATGCAGAACGCAGAACGCAGAACGAAGAATGTAGAAAGAGACTCGTTTCTCAATTCTTCATTCTGCGTTCTGCGTTCAGGTTTTCGTGTTGCTCAGTAGATCGGAAACCGGTCGCACAGCTCTTTCACGTCGCGCTTCACCTGCGCGATGACGTCGGCGTCGCCGTTGGAATCGAGGACGCGGGCGATGAGGGTGGCGATGGTGTTCATTTCCGGCTCGCGCAGGCCGCGCGTGGTGACGGCGGGGGTACCGATGCGGATGCCGGAAGCGACCATCGGCTTGTTTTGGTCGAAGGGGATGGTGTTCTTGTTGGTCGTGATGTTCGCGTCTTCGAGCATCTGCTGGCCTGCTTTGCCGGTGATGCCTTTGGAGAAGACGTCGGCCATGAAGAGATGGTTGTCGGTGCCGCCGGAGACGATGCGGAAACCGGTGTCTTTCACGGCGTTCGCGAGCATGCGCGCGTTGCTGACCACCTGGCGCTGATACTCCTTGAAAGACGGCGACAGCGCTTCTCTGAACGCGACCGCTTTGCCCGCCATGATGTGCACGAGCGGCCCCCCCTGAATGCCGGGAAAGACGGCACGATCGATCTCTTTCGCGAACTTTTCTTTGCAGAGGATGAGACCGGAGCGCGGCCCGCGCAGAGTCTTGTGGGTGGTGGTGGTGACAAAGTCGGCGTACGGCACCGGCGAAGGATGATGTCCGGTCACGACGAGGCCGGCGATGTGGGCGATGTCGGCCATCATCAGCGCGCCGACGCTGTCGGCGATGTCGCGAATGCGCTTGAAATCGATCACGCGCGAGTACGCGCTCGCTCCGCAGATGATCATCCGCGGCTTCGACTCCTCGGCGACGCGCGCCATTTCGTCATAGTCGATCAGCTCGTCGTCCTGCCGCACGCCGTACGCCACGACTTTGAAGTCACGGCCGCTGTACGACAGCGGATGGCCGTGCGTGAGATGGCCGCCGTGCGACAGGTCCATCCCCATGATCGTGTCGCCCGGCTTGAGCATCGCGAAGTAGACGCCCATGTTCGCCTGCGAGCCGGAGTGCGGCTGCACGTTCGCGTGCTCGGCGCCGAAGAGCTCTTTCGCGCGGGCGATGGCGATGTTCTCGACGATGTCGGTCGGGCCGCAGCCGCCGTAGTAACGCTTGCCCGGATAGCCTTCCGCGTACTTGTTCGTGAAGACGGAGCCCATGGCCGTCAGCACCGCGTGCGACACGTGGTTCTCGGATGCGATGAGCTCGAGTGTGTCGTTCTGGCGCCGCGTTTCGAGCGCGATCGCGTCGGCGATGTCGGGGTCCGTCTGCGCGATCGGGCGGTGCAGAAACTCGTGGCCGGTGGCGGCGAGATGCTCTTCGTTGACGATGGTCATGGTCGAGCGATCTTATCGAAAAAGGCGATGGCCGCGCCCGCGAGATAGAGCGATCCGGTGATCACGATCGCGCGCTCGTCGCCAGCCAGGGCGGCGCGAAAGGCGTCGTCCGGATTCGGGATCGGAATCGCGCCCGGGATGTCGGACGCCTTCACCGAACGCGGCGGATACGGCTCGGTGGAGATGACGCGATCGAACAGCGGAAAGAGGCGGTCGATCACCGGCTGCACGTCCTTGTCGCTCATCATTCCGAACACAAGGAGGCGCGGCCGCGGCACGTGCTCGTCAAAGTACGGCGCGGTCTGCAGGACGGCATGAATGTTGTGGCCGCCATCGATCCAGATGTCTTTCCCCTCGGCGCGAATGCGCTCGAGCCGTCCGCGCCACCGCGTATTGCACACTCCTTCTTCAATGTGCGCTTCGCCGATGCCGAGCTCGCGCGCGGTGCGCACCGCCAGTGCCGCGTTGCGGCGCTGAAATGCTCCCGGCAGCGGCGTGTCGTGTTCTTCGGTGACGTGGATGAAGCGATTGCCGCACTCCGCTGCGCGCGCGCGAATGATCTCGAGCACGAGCGGGTCGTCGTTGGAGGTCAGCACGACCGCGCCGGGATGAATGACGCCTGCTTTCTCCGCGGCGATGTCGCGCAACGTGTCGCCGAGGAACTCCATGTGGTCCATACCGACCGGAGTGATCACCGAGGCGAGAGGGCGAACGACATTCGTCGCGTCGAGGCGGCCGCCCATCCCCACCTCCAGCACGACCATGTCGCAGCCGGCGCGGGCGAAGGCGATGAACGCGACGAGCGTCAGTGCCTCGAAGTAGGTCGGTGTGATCTCGCTGCTCGCATTGCGCAGTTCCTCGATCGACGCGTCCAGCTCCTCGGGCGAGATCCACTGGCCGGCGATTTTCCACCGCTCGCGAATGTCGACTAGATGAGGCGAGGTGTAGAAGCCGGTGCGGTAGCCGGCGGCGTCGAGGATCGACGCGAGCGTGGCCGAGGTCGAGCCCTTGCCGTTGGTGCCGGCCACGATGATCGAGGGGTAGCGCTGATGCGGCGAGCCGAGGGCCGCGAGAAGCGCGTGCATCCGCTCGAGGCCCGGCCGGATGCCGCTGCCCTGGAGCGAGTCGAGCCAGTCGAGCGGCTTCAACGTCCCGTGAAGAAACGGAGAAACCGCGCGATGGCCGGCTTCATCTCCGCGCGCGGCGTGATCAGGTCGACCATGCCGTGCTCGACGAGGAACTCGCTGCGCTGGAAGCCTTCCGGCAGTGTCTGGCGGATGGTCTGTTCGATCACGCGCGGTCCGGCGAAACCGATCAGCGCTTTCGGCTCCGCGATGTTGAGATCGCCGAGCATCGCGTAAGACGCGGTGACACCGCCGGTGGTCGGATCGGTGAGCACCGAGATGTACGGCAGTCCGGCGGCGGAAAGGCGCGCCAGCGCGGCCGAGATCTTCGCCATCTGCATCAGCGAGAGGATGCCTTCCTGCATGCGCGCGCCGCCGGAGCAGGACACGATGATCAGCGGCTCTTTTTTCTCGATGCAGCGCTCGATGGCGATGGTGATTTTTTCGCCGACGACCGAGCCCATCGACCCGCCCATGAACGCGTACTCCATCGCGCAGATGACGACCGGGATGCCTTCCAGTTTGCCGTCCGCGCAGATCACGGCATCGCCGGGGCCGACGCGGGTCTGATAGACCTTCAGCCGGTCGGAGTAGCGCTTGGTGTCGCGGAAGCCGAGGGGGTCGCCCGAGCGGATGTCGCCGGCGAACTCCTTGTACTTGTCGTCGTCGAAGAGCACCTCGAAGCGCTCGCGCGCGGTCAGCCGGAAGTGATAGCCGCACTTCGGGCAGACGTTGAGATTGGCCTCGACTTCCTTCCGGTAAACGATCTCCTTGCAGTCGTCGCACTTGACCCAGAGACCTTCCGGGATGGCGACCTGCCGGTCGACCGCTTCTTTCGGTTTCTTTTCCTTGCGGAACCACGCCATGGGGGCAGGACTCTAGCACACGAAAGTGAGGCCGCGGAGGGAGCGGAAACGGGGCGAATTTGACAGTGAGGGAACGCGGTTGCAGAGTGTCGCTATGTCGAGAACGATCGAAATCAGCGCGGTGCCCGACGAGCTCCATGACGCGCTCGTGGCGCGCGCGGAGCAGGAAGGCGTCTCGATCTCCGAGTTGGTCCTCCGTCAGCTCGAGAAGCAGGTGTCGAAAGCCATGGAGCCCGGCGAGCTCCTCGAACGGCTGCGTCGGATCCCGCCGGTCGACCTCGCAAACCTCACCGCGGCCGACCTGATCCGCGAGCGAGATCTCACGCCGGCCGCAGAGTTCATGCGTCAGCTCGAGGCGAAGGCTCCGATTACAAGATGACCGCCGACGACCTCGTGGAGCTCGCTCGCCTGGCCGAAGATGCCGCAGGGATGGACCTCCGCGGATGACATCCGCGAACTGCGTGGGCCGCTCCCTCACGACGAAGCGGAGTGATGATCGCCCGCCTCTCCCGCGCCTCCGGCCACGCCGCCCGGATCGAATACATCGCATAGAATCGCCGGCCCATGGCGAAGAAGCCGGATACCGGCGAGAAGTTGATTGCTTCGAACAAGAAGGCGCAGCACGACTACTTTGTCGTGCAGACGTTCGAGGCGGGGCTCGTCCTCACCGGGACGGAGATGAAGTCGCTGCGCGCCGGCAAGGCCAACCTCAAAGACGCGTACGTCCTGCTGAAGAATGATGAGGCGTATCTCTTCGGCGCGAACATCTCCGCCTACACCCACGGCAATCTGCAGAACCACGATCCCGACCGGACGCGCAAGCTGCTGCTCCATCGCCGCGAGCTCGACAAGCTCTACAGCGAGACGGCGGAGAAGGGGCTGACCGTCGTCCCGCTGCGCCTCTACTTCAAAGGAAGCAGAGTGAAGGCGGAGATTGCGGTGGTGCGCGGCAAGAAGCAGTACGACAAGCGCGACACCGAGCGCGCGCGCGAGCTCGACCGTGAGGCGGCTCAGGCGATGAAAGAGCGCCGCCGCTGACAGGGTGTGGCTCCACAGCCACAGTCGTGACCTAACCGGGCGACAGAAGTAGTGCTTCTACCGAAGTGGCCGTCAGTGTCTAACCTCAACCGCAGCAGCCACTTACGAGCGAAACGGCTGAATCCGGTCGAGTGGCACTTCCCTCGCTCTAGGGAAGGCAACATGTTCGTCCAGCGTCAAACCATCAAATCCAACGTCAGCATCACCGGCATCGGGCTCCACTCCGGCATCTACACGACCGTCGAGCTTCAGCCCGCCGCCGCCGGCAGCGGCATCACCTTCGTCCGCGCCGATCTCCAGGGGCTGCGCATCCCGGCCCTGCAGGCGTCGACGACGGCGCTCGATCACGCCACCACCGTCGGCAAGGACGACGTGCAGGTCGGCACGGTAGAGCACCTCCTCTCCGCGATCATGGCCTGCGGCATCACCGACGTCGACATCCGCATCGACGGCCCGGAAGTGCCGATCATCGACGGCAGCGCGCTCCCGTTCATGCACCTGATCGACGCCGCCGGCGTCCGCCCCCTCGGCACCGACGTCCCGGTGCTGCGCCTGCGCGAGACGATCGAGCTGGTCGAGGGCGATAAGTGGATCCGCCTCACTCCGTCGAACCGCCTGGTCATCAAATACAAGATCGATTTCAATCATCCGGCGATTGGCCGCGAGTCGTTTCAGTTCGATTTCGGCCACGACAGCTTCCTCAAAAAGATCGCCCCGGCCCGCACGTTCGGCTTCATGCGCGATGTCGAGAAGCTCCGCGCCGTCGGTCTGGCGCGCGGCGGCTCGGTCGAGAACGCGCTCGTCCTCGACGACCGCGGCGTGGTGAACGGACCGCTCCGTTTCAAAGACGAGTTCGTTCGCCACAAGATCCTCGACCTCGTCGGCGATCTCGCCCTGATCGGACGCCCGCTGGCGGGCGAGATCACGGCCCACAAGGCCGGACACGCGATGCACTCCCGTTTCGTCGCCCGGATCCTCGAGGCGGCGGCGCGGCAGGAAGAGCAGTCCGAGTCGCTCGTGGCGGCCGAGTCCTACCAGTCGTTCGCGTAATCGCGCACGTGTGGTAAAAAAGCCACACGTGCGCTCGCTCCTCCTCGCGCTTCTCCTCCTGACCGGCCTCGCCGCGCCGGCCGCTCCCCCGAATCCGAAGATCGAGAACCTCGCCGCGACCGCCGCGCACGGCAAGGTCTCGGTCCGTTTTCACCTGGCGGGCGCGTTCGCAAACAGGGAGATGGTCGAGGCGCTGCAGAGCGGCCTCCCGACCAGCTTCACCTACGTCGTCGAGATCTTCCGCGATCGTCCGAACTGGTTCGACGACATCGTGGCCGACTCGCGCGTTGAAGTGATCTGCACGTTCAACTCCCTCACGCGCGAGTACCTCCTCAACTACCGGCGCGACCGCCGCCTGATCCGCTCCGTCACGTTCACCGATCTCGCCGCGCTGGAGCGGCACATGACGCAGATCGAAGAAGCCGACTTTTTCGACATCGGCGGCCGCCGTCCGTACAAGCTCAAAGTGCGGGTGAAGGCGGACCTGATGCGCGGCTGGCTGATGTACGTGATCCCGTGGGAGATGTCGACCGGCTGGCGTGAGACGCGGGTGAGGACGGCCGAATGAGCAGCGTTCGCGACCTCGTCCTCCGCTACCGCAAGGATCCGCGCTTCATCGTCTCGGTGCCGCTGGTCATCCTCGCCGCGACGAGCCTCGTCTACTACGTGACGCAGCAGGCGAAAGAGCTCTCGCCCGAAGCGCTCAGCAACCGGTTGCTGCTCTTCGTGCTGTGGAACATCAACCTCCTGCTGATCATCGGCATCCTCTTCGTGCTGTTGCGCGGCGTGGTGAAGCTGGTGCTCGAACGGCAGCGCGGCATCATCGGTTCGCGGTTCCGCACCAAGCTCGTCGTGACGTACGTCGCGACTTCGCTCCTTCCGGTGATCCTGCTGTTCCTCGTCGCCACCGACCTGCTGCGTGTCTCGATCGACCGCTGGTTTGCCACGCCGGTGCACACGATTCTGCGCAACAGCGAGGCGATCGCGCAGATGGCGCTCGACCAGGCCGCCGAGCACGCGGGCGGCGCGGCGCAGGAGATCGCGGCCAGCCGTGCCGCGCGCGACGCCGCACAGGTCGACGCGATCCTCAGTCACGTGCGCGAGTTTCATCGCGTGAACCTGGCCGCGGTTTATCGCGACGGCGTGCTGGTGAAAGCGCAGGCCGATCCGCGCGCGCCGATTCACGAGGTAGCCGATCCGTCGCTCCGCTTTTTCGAAGAGGTGGCGGCGAACGGGCGCGGCGTGAAGATCGACATCGTCGCCAGCGGCAAGTGGATCCGCACCGCCATTCCAGTGGCCGGCGCAACCGACATCGCCGTCGCCGGTGTGTTCATCCCGATCGCGGCGAGCCGGATGATCGACGAATCGATCATCGCGCATCGAAACTTCCAGCAACTCCGCTCGCAGCGGCAGACGCTGAAGGCGTCGCAGACGATGCTCTTCCTCGCCGTCACACTCGCGATTCTCTTCGGCACGTTATGGACGTCGATCTACGCATCGCGCCGCATCACCATTCCGATCAAAGCGCTGGCCGAGGCGACGGCGACGCTTGCGGAAGGAAACGTGGGGCATCGCGTGGCCATTACCGCGACCGACGAAGTGGGGCGGCTGGTCGATTCCTTCAACGACATGTCGTCGCAGCTCGCGGCGCAGCGGCAGCAGTTGACCGACACGAATCGCTTCATGACCACGGTGCTGGAGAGCGTCGCCACCGGCATCATCGCGTTCGACGATCAACTGCAACTGCTGTCGATCAACCGCGCCGCGCTGCAGATGCTGCAGCTCGAAACGCCGCCCGAACATGCGTCGCTGCAGGAGCTGGTGCACGGCGAGCTCGAGCCGGTCGCGGCGGCGGTGCAGGAGCTGACGAGTGGCCGCTCGCGCGCCCGCGAGGTTGCGCTGATCCTCGGCGGCGAGCTGCGTTACCTCGAGCTCTCCGCCGCGCGCCTCGGCAGCGGCGCGGGCTGGGTGGTCGCGCTCGAAGACTCGACGCAGCTCGTGCAGGCGCAGAAGCTCGCCGCCTGGAACGAGGCCGCGCGCCGCATCGCGCACGAGATCAAGAATCCGCTCACGCCGATCCAGTTGTCCGCCGAACGGATCGCGCGCAAGTTCCGCAACGGAGATCCCGACACGCCGCAGGCGATCGAGCAGGGAACCAAAACCATCGTCGATGAGGTCAGCCAGCTCACGCGCATGGTCGACGAGTTCGCGCGGTTCGCGCGGATGCCGGCCGTGCATCTCCGTCACGCGCAGCTCGCCGAGATCCTGCAGCAGGCGGCGAGCCTCTATCGCGACGTCAAGCCGAACGTGACGATCGCCGTCGACGTTGCCGCCGACATCGAGCTGCTGATGGATCCGGAGCAGATTCACCGCGCCGTCGGCAACCTCCTCAAAAACGCCGTCGAAGCGACCGAGCGCGGCGAGATCCGCGTCTCCGCGCGCCGCGCCGCGCACCGCGTGGTCATCGAAGTGGCCGATCCGGGACGCGGCGTGCCGGACAGCGACAAGGACAAGCTCTTTCTCCCGTACTTTTCGACCAAAGGCCGCGGCACCGGCCTCGGCCTGGCCATCGTGCATCGCATCGTGCGCGACCACGACGGCCAGATTCACGTGCACGACAACCACCCGAGCGGCACACGGTTCGAGATCGAGCTGCCGGCGTGAAGGTGTTGTCGGTTGTCGGTTGTCAGTTGTCCGCCGGCTCTCGCACAGATTGAACATCAACGCGACTCCCCACAGACAACCGACAACTGACAACTGACAACACCTTGCAACGACCGCAGCCCAGCGACGACAAAACAATGGCCAGAATCCTGATCATCGACGACGAGAGCGGCATCCGCTCGACGCTCGCCAGCATCCTCGAAGACGAAGGGCATCGCGCCACCACGTGCGAATCGGGCGAGGAGGGAATCGCGCAGTACGCGCGCGACGAGTTCGACCTCATCCTCCTCGATCTTTGGCTGCCGGGCATGGATGGACTCTCCGTGCTCGAGCGGCTGCGCACCGCCGGCGCGCCGCCGATCATCATGATCTCGGGACACGGCAGCGTCGACGCGGCGGTCAAAGCGACGCGCCTCGGCGCATACGACTTTCTCGAGAAGCCGCTCTCGCTCGAGCGCGTGCTGCTCACCGTCAATCACGCGCTCAGCGATCGCCGTCTGCGCGAACAGGTGCGCGACCTGCGCCGCCATCTCACGCTCGAAGAGCTGCTCATCGGCGAGAGCGACGTGATGAAAAAACTCGAGCAGCAGATTCGCAGCGCCGCGCCCTCGGCCACGCGCGTGCTGATCACCGGCGAGAACGGCAGCGGCAAAGAGATCGTCGCGCGCACGCTGCACCGCATGTCGCTGCGCGCGGAGCAGCCGTTCATCGATGTGAACTGCGCGGCAATTCCGGAGGAGCTCATCGAGTCCGAGCTGTTCGGTCATCGCAAAGGTGCGTTCACCGGAGCGATCGATGACCGCAAAGGAAAGTTCGAGCTCGCGGACAGCGGCACGTTGTTCCTCGATGAAATCGGCGACATGAGCCTCAAGACGCAGGCGAAAGTGCTGCGCGTGCTGCAGGAGCAGACGTTTCAGCGCGTCGGCGGCCAGCAGACCATCAAGGTCGACGTGCGCGTGCTCGCGGCAACGAACAAGGCGCTGGAGGAGGAGATCGCGAACGGCAATTTCCGGAGCGATCTTTACTACCGGCTGAACGTGATCCCGATCGAAGTGCCGCCGCTGCGCGCGCGCGGCAACGACATCGTGCTGCTGGCCGAGCACTTTCTGCGGCGCTTCGCCGCCGAGACCGCGCAGCCGAGGAAGAAACTGTCCGCCGGTGGAGCGGCGAAACTGAAGGCGTATCGCTGGCCGGGTAACGTGCGCGAGTTGCGGAACGTGATCGAGCGGCTGGCCATCCTCCTGCCGCACGACACCATCGAAGCGGAGGACGTGCAGCTCGGGACGCGTGTCGAGGCGCCGCCGGAGATCGCGTCGAACCTGCCGCTCAAAGACGCGCGCGACGAGTTCGAAAAGCAGTACATCCTGGCGCGTTTGCGCGACTTCGCAGGTAACGTCAGCCGCACCGCCGACGCCCTCGGCGTAGAGCGCAGCAACCTCTATCGCAAGCTGCACGCGTACGGCATTCGCGTCGAGCGGCCATAGCGGAAATACGTTTCGGAGAGGCCGCGTTAGGCACCGGTACAACGCGCTTGACAGTGAGCGTACGGGTGACTAAAGTTCGCCTCCGCCGCAGTCAGGGGCAGCAGCAAATAAGCGGGAATAACTCAGTTGGTAGAGTGCAACCTTGCCAAGGTTGATGTCGCCGGTTCGAGTCCGGTTTCCCGCTCCAAACGACAGTGATTGATGGCCTGAAAGTAAACCTTTCGGGCCATCGTGTTTTCGGGCCAGTCTTCTTCATTCGCGCGACCTTTCTCGGCCGATCTGGTTCGCGGCAACCTACCCGCCGTGGTTAGCAGCAGCGTTTTTCACGCCAGCGAGTGGGCCCAGCCAACACGGCGGACGCCGTCCGGTTGCGTCTCACCCACTTTGATCATCGGTACGGTGAAGTCATCGGAGCCCGCTCGGAGTGCCTCGAATCGCGTTCGATGAAAATCGAGTACATCGTCGTACGTCAGCACCTCAACGCTGTTGTAACGCCTTTGTCGTAAGGTGTCGAATCGCTCTACGAGGCCGGCGGGACGCCGTCCAATGATCGCGACCCTTCTTGGCTGAGGGATCACACCACCGAACCTCTTGCGAAGCACGTCGGCGTTTCTCGGATCGGCGAAGTAGTCGCCGTAATCTTCAAGCTGCGTCATCACCCGCGTAACGGCGTGAGACAGAACGGCCGCATGCGAAGGGGAACTCCGGTGTGTCGTTCGATCAAGGACGAGCACATCAGCGCGTTTGAATTCGACGATCTTCGACTCATCCAGCTGCTGTTCACGCAGCGAGCGGCCCAGGACGAAATCAGGGCGGATGTAGCTCGAAGATCCACTGCGATGCAGCACGGGTTCTGACCATCCGGCGTCGTACCCGCTGGCCATCAGAAAGTGAGGATTCCGCTCAAAGAATCTGTGTAGCTCCCGCTCTGGTGGTGAACTGTTGATGAGCTGCTCGAACTCCGCGAGTACGAGTTCCGACGACCGCCACCGCTCAGTGACGATCACGAGCCGATTGAAGGCTTCTTCGACCTCAGATGGCAAACCGTGTACATGCCGTGACTTGATGATCTTGCTGGAAAGCGCTCCGCCGTATGCACCCACGAGGCGGAAGCGGCCATCCTGACGAACGATGGCGTTGCCCATCCGTTGCAACCCGCGCATCAACTCGTGACGGTACTCCGAGAGCACTCGCTGAATGGCGGAAAGGAGCTGCGTAGAATCAGGCGTGCGCGGCAGGATCGGAATGGTCTCGTCGATATTTTTAATTGCCTCCGTCGCTGCTGCGGGGTCGTCGGTGAGAGCGATGAGCGGAATGGCCGCGAATCGGCGCACGCCGTCGACGGTCTCGTTAGCGCGCTCCGTTCTGAGTTGCTCAACAGCGGCAACGTCGTAGGCTGCGCCGTTTGGTCGCGATGGCGGTCGGTCCACGCTGACAACAAACAGGTGAAGCTGAGCGCCGAGACCTTCGGCATGCAAACGAGCGTGAATTCCGTCTACTTCGCTCGTGTCGCGGGCGTCGTACACGCGGAAGTCAGCCGACTTGATGAGCGGCGCTACTTTTCGTGCAATCAAGGCTGACGGTTCAAGATAAATCGCGGACGGTTCCATCCCCGCGTCAATGGTGGGCTGACCGGCGTCACCTGTCTACACCTGCGCAGCGGCCGCGTGGTGGCGGTGCACACGCCTTCGGAAGAACGCTAAGGCCGCCAGCCTTCCTTCTCTGCGACTCCGGTTCCGGCTTGAAACGACACTGATGGACGGCCGCGAAAGCAGCCGTTCTTGTTGCTTCAGTCGCACAAAAAGGGCGCCCGAAGGCGCCCTTTCGATTGTGCTGCGTCAGAGCTGCGAGATCAGGGCGTGCAGAACACGCCCGTCACGCCGGAGATCGTCACGTTCGGCGCATTGAAGCGGATGAAGCAGGGCTGCGCCGGGTTGCCGTTGTCGTTCGCGGTGATCGTTCCACCCGTCACCGTGATCGGCTGACCGCTCGTGTTCCAGAACAGGGATGTGCTCGCGAACACGCTGCCGATCTTGATGCCGGTGCCGATCGAAGCCATGTTCTCGAGGTGCACGCCGCGGCCGCCGGTGAACACGTTGTTGTTGGCGGTCATCGAGAGATTGATCGAGGCGGTGAACATCGCCCAGCGCGTGTCATCGTTGACCACCGTGCTGTTCACGGTGCCGTTGAAGGTGATGTTCGCGCCAAGCTCCTGATCGATCGTATTGCCGGTGAGGAAGAGCACGTCGCGGCCGCCGGAGAGCGTCACCGGTCCATTGAACGTGAAGTTCACGGCCGATCGAGAGTCCATGATCATGATTCCGTGCTGCGCCATGTTCACCGCGGTGATGGACGACGCCGCGTCGAACGTCATGCTGCCACTGCGGCTCCAGTTCGCCTCCAGCGCGATCGTGCCGTTGTTGTTGTTGATATCGACGTTCTGGAATGACGCATTCAGCCCGTCCATGTAGGACGCGTGCACCCTTCCGTTCGTGATCGCAACGTTCTTGAACGTGGCCGTTCCCTGGGCAGCCATGGTGATGCCGCCGCCGGTGACCTGGACGTCCTCGAACGTCAGGACGTTCGTCGGAAGCGCGACCTGCCAGGTGAGCGCGTTTCCGCCGGAGATGTTGAGGTTGCGGATGGTCTCTGCCGTCGGTCCCTGAACCACGGAGTAGAGGCGCTCGATCCAGAACGCCGTTCTGCCGGCTTCCAGCTGAATGTTCGGCGTGGTGATGCCGGCTCCGTTCAGCTGTGGACGCGCGGGCATCACCCCCACGGTCGGCGGCGTGATTCCGAAGAACGCATCGAAGCTCGAGCCCGCGACACCCTGACCGATGATCCTTTCGTTCGACTTCACGGTCAGGCCCTGGGCCATGGTGTACGTGCCGGACATGACGAAGATCGCAGCGTTCGGCACGCGGCAATTGCAGACCGCGGCGTCATCGATGCGGCTCCACGGCTTCTGCAGCGAGCCGTCTCCGCCAGCCGCTGCGTTGTCATCGACGTAGTAGATGACCGGGCCGGTCATCGTGAGCGTGAGCGTCGCGGATGCACACTTGGCGTTTGCGGCGGTGCCATCGCACACCTGATACGTCATCGCGTCGCTGCCGGTGAAGTGCACCGGCGGCGTGTAGGAGAACGTACCGTTGGCCGTGCCGGTGGCGGTGTCGGGCTCGTACGCGAAGACCGCGCCGCTGTCGACGTTCGTCACCGACTTGACCACCAGCGGAGTACCGGCCGCAGGCGTCGGATCGGTAATGCCGCTCAACAGACCGTCCGCGAAGTTGGCGATCGTCAGTTTCGTATTCGGCAGAGTCGTGTAGGTGCGGTTCGGCACGACTGGCGTCAGCGCGCCGGCTCCGACGATGGTGATGGTGAATGACTGCGTGGCCACGGAGTCGAGGCCGCCGTCGTTCGCTTTGACCGTGATGTTCGCGGTGCCGGTCTGATTGGCGGCGACGGTGTACGAGAGCGTGCCGTTCGACGCGATGGCCGGACCGGCTGAGAAGAGCGACGGTGCGCTGTTCGAGACGACGATGAAGGAGACGGTTCCGGTCTCGCCCGGACCCGCCGAGATCGCGGTGGCGAGGCTGGAGACGCTGTACGCCAGGTTTGTCGGACCGCTTTCGACGGCCGGCGGGTTGCTCGCGATCGTGAAGGTCGGCGGGTCGTTGACGTTCGAGATCGTGATCGTGAACGTGACGGTTGCGCTGGTCAGATCGTCGGCCGGGTCGGCCGGCGTTCCGCCGTCGTCCTTCGCACGCACCTGAATGGTGGCCGTGCCGAATAGGTTCGCGCCGGACGTGAACTCGAGGTTGCCGTTCGACTGCACGACCGGACCGGCCGTGAACAGCGCGGTGTTGTTGTTCGAAACGATCTCGAACGTGACGG
>DASVRB010000552.1:0-3819 GCA_036388835.1 Thermoanaerobaculia bacterium
CAACTTCCCGCCGCCCCCCCACCGCCACAATCCGCTCCCCGCGAACGATCACCGTCTGATCTACAGCCACAGAAACCGGCTCCGTCATCGAAATGACGTTCACCCCCACAATCGCAATCGTCCGTTCGTGCTGTTGTTGCGTACGCGATGTAGTGCTGCACGCAAGAAACACAATCGTGCTGCAGAGCAGAATCAGACGCCGACGCAATGAGTGCATACCTGTTCATACGCAAGGAGCGTGCGGTCAGGTGCAGCGATCAACAAACGGCGGGCGCTTAGGCGCGGAGGCGCTTAGGCGCTTGGGTGCTGCGTCGCGACGACCACACGCTGCGCTGACTGTTTCGGGTATCAGCGCGCGGCACTGCGCTATTTCGACAGGTCGAGCCGCAGGGTTCCACCAGGAACGACCTGCCCCTCGGCGCACGGCATGCTGTTGTCGGTGAGACGCGCGCAGAGGCGATAGTGACCGACTGCCACGTCAGGAACGTCGAGCGGTGCTCCCGGACGAACGATGGAACCGTGACCGCGCGCCCAGTCGAAAATGACGAACGACGGGAGCGCGACGCCGTCCTGAAAAAGCGCCCAGCCATTGTGGTCCTGCGGAAGCGTCAATTCGAGGCCTCCGCCTCGCGTTTCGATTTCGAAGCGGAGGTCGGAGCTCAGTGTTCGGTCGAATGCGCGCAGTGCGCGCGCCGGCGCGCGTACGACGAACAAGGCGCGCTCCGCTCCTGCAGGAACTGCGACTGTAAAGCGGCCGTGAATGTCGGTGACGGCGTTCCCGCCAACCTGGCCGCCCAATCCGAAAACAAAGACGTCGACCTGCGCGCCAACGACCGGTGAGCCATTACTGAAAACGAGACCGGTGATCGCGGAACGGCTTCTGAGCTCGAGTGTGACTTCGCGCTCGCTGTCATTCGCGGGCAGCTCGACTGCCACGTGTTCGCTGGCCTCGCCGGTTTTCGCGGAGCGCGCACCGATTGAGTAAGTGCCGCGGTCCAGCCCCGAAAACGCGAATTTTCCTTCTTCGTTCGAACGAGTCTCTAGAAAAAGGCCGCCGGCACCAACGGCCACGACCTTCGCGTCCGCAACCGCTCCCTGACTGTCCAGAACCCGGCCGCGAATGGAGGTGGACGGAATCTCGAGCAACAGTTCGCGGCCTTCACTGACCATCGCGTTCAGCGCCGCGGAAAAATCATTTTCTTTGCGTACGTCGACGATCCACTTTCCTGCTCTCGGCAACCAACCGCGAAATTCGCCACTCTCGTCGGAGCGCATCGAAATATTGAGCGCTCCATGCCGCCCGCCGAATACTAGCGTCGCGGCAACAGGTGCATCGCGATGCGTCACTTTGCCGCGTACAGGAACGACCGGAATGTCGATCGTCAGCCTTGCGCCGGCCGCGCGGACGTCGAGCTCCTCGTCGGCCACAGTATTTCCGGCCGCATCCGAAATCGTCACGGCGAACCGTCCTGCACTCATGCCGTCAATCGTCAGCTCGCCTGTCAACGGCAGTGATCCATTGAAGACAGGTGCGGGGTCGTAGCCGGCCGCAAAATCGCCGGCGCGGCGAATGTGTGCGGCCCAACGCGCACCGTCGGGGTCGACAGGAGGTGTCACTGCGATTGCGAAGGAGAGCGGCGGCGTGAGCTGAATTGCGCGCCGGAGCGCCGATTCACGCTGATCGACGACCTGCAGAGGGAAGATCCGTTCCGTAGCCGCACCGGGCGCTTGCACTTCCAGTACATAAGTCCCCGCCGGTACGGGTGCGAGTTGCACGAATCCGTTCGCGGCGAACGCCGCCTGGGCCACTGGCGCGGCCAACTGCTGCGCCGTGGGAGACGGGTGCGGCGCTACCTGGCGCAGCAGGGTCGCGGTGGCTCGCCACGGGCGTTTGGCGTCGGGCGCCGGTGCCAGCCACGCGACGACCGACGCTCCTTCGCGCAACGTCACCCGCCCCATGTCGAACGCGCGCCGCCCGGTCAGGTCGACACCCCATCGGTATTCAGGAATGTATCCGCTGACGACGACGGCGAGATCGAGGAGGGCAGCCGGCACGCGGCATTTCCAGATGCCCGACGGCCGGAGCACAGGACAATGAAACTCGACCCCACGCGCGATCGCGGTCGCCCGCTGCCACGGTGCTGCCTCCACCACCAGCTTCACCGAAGATGGGAGCGATGCTGATGGAGGTACCGCCAGCACGCCTGACACCACGGTCACGGGCCATATCCGCAACATCACCGGCGACGCGGTGGGAGAGACGGTGAGGTCGATCGGATCGAGCCACCAGTCGGCCGAGAGGAGCTCGACCCGCCACGCGCTTCCCGCTTCGAGTCGTGTTTCGACCGTACCGCTGCGCAATGCGATTTCGTGCGCCGCGCCATTCGTCGCGTTCAGGACCAGCGTGCCGGAAAACGCACTGCCCTCAGCCTGCGCAACGATGTTGAACGTGACGAGCACACCGTCCGCGGATTCGCTCTGACCGCCTGACAGTGTGCACGCAAACAGCCAGTAAACGAGCACAGCGATCGCTCTGACACGCAACGCTGCTTACCTCGGCCGTACCTCGATGTAGTAGCAGATCTCGCCGGACGTCACGCATTGCAGCGTCCAATTCAACTTGCATTGGGTGTAGCCCCACTCACCACTCTGCGGGTTGTCGCAGAAGCCTTGAGAGCCCATCGGGTTGCCGGGGTCGTAGACGTACTGACACTGATAGCAATTGCCGGCGTTCTGGATCGCGAAGGCCGGCACGGCCGCGAACGTCACGATCAGAAAACCAAATGCGAGCAGCCGCTTGAATCGATTCATTGGTTCGCCCTCCATCTCAGTTCGTCAGTCACTTTTGAGTTACAGACATGTTTCGGGTATGCCGTAGATATTCCGGGTCGTCATCATACACGACAAGAGAGGGCGCTTAGGCGCTTAGGCGCTAAGGCGCTTGGGTGCTGCATCGCGAGAGCCACTCAAAAGTCACCGTGCCTCGCGGCGACACATCACCCAAGCGCCTGAGCGCCTCTTCGCGACGTCATGGCTCGCGTCTTGTAGGGCTCGCTGGGTATGAATTGGCTGGTATGGCTTGGTCTTGCTGTCGCTGTCGTCGCGGTTGCTGCGGTCACGGGGATGAAGCCGAAAGGGACGCGGCACGTTGCGGGGACGCGGATGATGGGCGTGGGGCGGATCGCGCTGTTTGTGGTGGTGGGGATTTTTCTTTATCTCGCCTACCGCGCACGCGGCGGCTGACCTGGAGTGCGCGATGTCCGCGCCTGCATTACTGATCATCGACGTCCAGAAGGCGATCGACGACCCTTCCTGGGGGGACGATCGCAATCATCCCGGCGCGGAAATGACGATTGCGTCACTGTTGGCGCATTGGCGCGCGCAACGGTGGCCGATCTATCACGTGCGTCATGCGTCTACAGAGCCGCGCTCGACGTACCGTCCCGGTCAGCCGGGATTCGAGTTCAAGGACGAGGTCGCGCCGCAGGCGGACGAGCGGATCATCGAGAAATCGGTCAATAGCGCGTTCATCGGAACGAACCTGGAACAGGAGCTCAGAGCGGCGGGGATCGATTCGTTGGTGATTACAGGTGTGATTACCAACAATTCCGTAGAAGCGACGGCGCGCATGGCGGGAAATCTCGGATTTCGGACGTTCGTCGTTGCAGATGCCACTGCCACGTTCGGCCGTAACGATTTCGATGGTCGGTGGAGAACAGCAGACGAGGTGCATGCGATGTCGCTGGCGAACCTCGATGGCGAGTACGCGACTGTGGTTGATGCAGCGGAAATCGTGCGCTTGCTCCAACTGTCACCCCG
>DASVRB010000553.1:0-2356 GCA_036388835.1 Thermoanaerobaculia bacterium
CCGATCACAGCAATGTCCACTCGGGAGCCTCCGCGGGAAAAAATTTGCGCGCACGCACCAAGCGGCGGCGCGGCGCATCCTACAACACTGGTGCCACGCCCTGTGGAGCGCGGCGACTTCAGTCGCCGCTTTGGCTCCGAACGGCAGTGAAAGCGGCGACTGGCGTCGCCGCACTCCCAACGCTACCGGCGCAGCGCGTCGAGGATCTTCTCGTGCACTCCGCCGAACGCGCCGGACGACATCACCAGCACCACGTCCGTCTCTTTCGCTTCGGCGGCGATGCGCTGCGCGATCGCGTCAAAGTCGTCGATCTGTTCGGCCGGAATGTCGTCGTTCTGCAGCCGCTCCACGATCTTCTCGACCGACATCATCTTGTCGAGGCCGTAGCGCGTCTCGTAGCGCTCGCGGTGATAGACCGGGCCGATGATGACGCGGTCGGCTTCGTGGAACGCTTCCATGTAGCCGGCCTCGAACTCCTTGCGTGACGAGGAGATCGAGCGCGGCTCGAAGAGGGCCCAGATGCGCTGGCCCGGATAGCGTTTCTTCGCGCCGGCGACAGTCGTGGCGATGGCGGTCGGGTGATGCGCAAAGTCGTCGATGACGGTGACGCCGCGCTCGACGCCGCGCACTTCCATCCTTCTCTTGATGCCTTGAAACGTCTGCAGACCGCGCTGAATCTCTTCGGTCGAAACGCCGCGCAGCCGCGCGATCACGGCACACGCGAGCGCGTTCAACACGTTGTGCTGCCCCGACAGCGTGCTGTGGAAGCGGAACCACTCCTTCCCTTCCCACCACGCCGTGAACTCGGTGCCCTGCGGGTTTTCAACGACATCCGTGGCGTACGCATCGGAGGCGGTCGTCGAGCCGAACGTCACCCAGCGCGCTTTCGCCTCGCCGCGCAGCGACTGCACGTTCGCATCGTCGCCGTTCGCGACGATCACGTCGTCCGGCGCGACCTGCTGCACTGCTTTGCGGAACGCGGAGAGGATCGCCTCGAGATCGGAGTAGATGTCGGCGTGGTCGAACTCGACGTTGTTCAGGAGGAGCGTGTTCGCGTGGTAGTGGAGGAACTTCGCCCCTTTGTCGAAGAACGAGGTGTTGTACTCGTCGCCTTCGATGACGAAGTCGTCGCCGTGCCCGAGCTTGAAGTTCTGATTGAAGTTCAGCGGAATGCCGCCGACGACCATGCCGGGATCGCGGCCGGCGGACTCGAGCAGCCAGGCCATCAGCGAGGTCGTGGTGGTCTTGCCGTGGGTGCCGCTGACGACGACCGAATGCTTTCCTTTGATGAAGAGGTTGTAGATCGCCTCCGGCATCGAGGTGTACGGCAGGTCGAGCTCGACGGTCGCGGCCGCTTCGACATTGGTATTCGCGGCGGCGTTTCCGATGACGACGAGATCGGGGCGAAACGTCTCCAGGTGCTCTTTCGTATACCCCTCGAGCGCGGAGATGCCGAGCTGCTCGAGGTAGGTGGACATGGGCGGATAGACGTGTTCGTCCGATCCCGAAACCTCGTACCCCCGCTGCTGGAGCATGCCGGCGAGCGAGGCCATCGCGGTCCCGCAGATTCCGATGAGGTAGACACGTTTGACGTCAGGAAGTTCTTTGAGGTGAGGCATCAGTCCGCCACCCTCGCAAATTTCGAACCCGGCCGCGGCGTTGATGCCGGGCAGACAACCGATTACTTTATGGAATGGCTCCCAGTGAGGGGCTGTTCGAAACCACGGTTCAATCACAGGAGGATTCTGCGCATGTCGAAGCGATTCTTTTCCATGACGCTCGCCCTTGCTCTGACGGTCACGGCTCCGTTTGCCGTCGCCCAGGAAAAAGCGAGCACCGAAGCGGCCAAAGGCCCGCGTCTGACGCTCACCGAGCCCATCAAGGATTTCGGTACCGTTCCGAAGGGTCAGAAACTCGACTGGTCGTTCGAGGTGAAGAACACCGGCACGACTGACCTCGAAATTCTGGCCGCGAAGCCGACCTGCGGTTGCACGGTCGCCGACTTCGATAAGGTCATCAAGCCGGGCAAGACCGGCAAGGTCTCGGCGCACGTCGATACGACGAACTTCGCCGGTCCGATCTCGAAAGCGGTCACGCTCGAGACGAACGACGCCGCCGCGCCGACCGCGCAGATCACGATCACCGCGATCGTGAAGCCGTACGTCGAGGCGTATCCCGCCGGCTTCGTCCGCTACAACATGCTGCAGGGCGACGTCGAGAAGCAGACCATCACCCTCTACTCCGAAGACGAGACTCCGTTCGAGATCGTGAAGGTCGAAGCGCCGCAGGACTGGATCAAAGTCGACGTGCGCAAGGCTGAAGGCGATGCGATCGTTCCGAAGCTCGGCCGCCTCGG
>DASVRB010000554.1:0-3406 GCA_036388835.1 Thermoanaerobaculia bacterium
GCGCTGCGATCGCACACATCCCGAGCGCCGCACGCGTCCGTGCGAATCTCGCAGCAGTTCACCCGGCGGAAAACCGCAGACAACCGACAACCGACACCATCAAGCGAACGATTCGCAAATCCCGAGCACGTGCGCCCGTCAGGAACAAGCGAAGCCGCTCACTCCACCCGGAACGTCGCCCTCGCCACCACCGGCTCGCTCGTCGAATAGGCGCGCAGGTTGTTGCCTTTGTCGTGCGCCTGGATGTACGCGACGGACCACTCCCCTTTTGCGGCGAATTGCGGGATGGACACTTTGCCGGTGAAGTTGTGACCGTCCTTCGACGGGTCGAAGATGATGAAGAGGCGCGCGCCGCCGATGCCGCCGGGCGGAACGACCTGGCCGTTGAGGCTCGCCACGCCGCAGCCTCCCTCGTCGACGGCGGTGGCCTGCACGTTGATGACGGTTGCCTGTGTGTTCGAGACGACGGTCGGAGACAGCGTCAATGACGTGACGACGGGCGGCTGCGAGTCGCAACTGTCGCCGCCGATGTCGAGGCCGACCGCACTCACGAGCTGGTTGTCGCTGCGGTACGTGGTGCTGTTGTTCGCCTTGTCCTGCAGTTGGATGTGCTCGAGCTTCCAGACGCCGCAGTCGAGGCACGCCGGCGGCGGGATGGAGCATTCCCACGCGCCGGTGCTGCCGAGGCGGCAGCCGAAGCCGATGCGCGCCATGCGCGAGGGGCTGACGAGCTGGCCGTGCACCAGTTGCACGCCCGATTTGTCGTCGTCGGCCTGGACGAAGAGCATGTTTTTCTCGCCCGCGCGCATCGCCGGCTTGTCGAGCCACACCGCCTTCAACTGCGGACCGGTCGCATCCGACGAGGCGGACGTCACGCGAAAACTGGCCGTCGGCGGCAGCGCACCTTGCGACGCGTTCAGATGCGCGCTGTTGCTCGCGTTGTCGGTGAGCGTCAGGTACTTCACACCCCAGATGCCCGACGGCGCATCTTTCGGAATGGCGATTCTGGTCGCGTAGCGATTCGTCTCCCCTTCACGCACGCAGGCAAAACCCTGCATCGAGCCGCTCGGGCTCGCGACGACGCCGGAGACGCTGCGCACGCCGGAGAGGTTGTCGTTCACGACCACGACGAACACCGTCTCTTCGCCGTCCTGCACCTGCGCCGGCGTGAACTCCGCGCCGAGGAGTTGCGGCGCAACGACGTCGGTCTCCGGATCGTTCAGATTCGGATCGCGCGCGGTGTCGGTCGTCGCATTGTTCCCCGACTGCGAAGCTTCGGCGGCGCGTTGTTGCTGTTGTTGCTGTTGTTGTTGCTGGCGCTGCTGTTGTTGATTGATCTGCGCTTGCGCCGGCTGCGGCGCTTGTTTCGGACGCATGCCGAGAGCGCTGGCGATCGGCGCGACCACGCGGTCGAGCAGCGACGGTTTCGGCGACGGAAGCGCGACGTTCTGCGGCGCAGCGGCGGGTGGTGCGGCGCGAAGCAGTTCTCGGTACCGACGCTCGCGCGCGCTCTCGCCGGAGCCGGACGACGTGCGGAGGACTTGTGAAGAGGCGCTGCCGTCGGGATTCGTTTCGATGATCTGACCGGTGTCCGTCGACTGCGGAACGGCTGCATCGATCGGCGACGCGTCGGTGGTCGTCTGTACGATCTGCGCGGTCGCATCGGCGGGCGTCCCGATCCGCTCGTACGAGCGCAGACGGAGCCAGACCGCGGCCACGAACGCCACGCCGAGGATCGTGAAGAAGAGCGGGAGGAAAGCGACGCGCTTCAGTTGACCACTCCCGGGACAGCGAGAGTGAACGGCGCGATCTCGGCTTCGAACAGCTCGCCGCGCTGCGTGCGCATCGTGTAGCTGCCGTGCATCGCGCCCATCGACGTCGGCAGCGGGCAGAAGCTCGTGTACTCGAACGAGTCGCCCGGCTCGAGGATCGGCGTCTCGCCTACGACGCCGGGACCCTGCACGCGCGCGACGTGGCCGTTCTCATCGGTGATGATCCATTCGCGGCTGATGAGCTGCGCCGTTTCGTCGCCGACGTTCGAGATGCGGACGTGATACGTGAAAAAGTAGGTCTCGCGGTCGCTGCGATCGGCAAGATACTCGCTCTCTACTTCGATCCTGATGCCGCGCGTGGTTGTGTCCGACATGTCGTCCTGGTGTAGATCGCACGCGCTCCGCGTGTTGTTCCCGCTGATCGTCATTGTTGCATGCGCCGGCCCGGCCGTTCCGGCACCGCAACCGGCCGCGAGCGTGCCTGCCGCCGCACCGCCGCCAGCGGAGGTTTCGATCATCGTGGTGCCGATCCGCACGAACCTCGCCGCGCTCTCGCCGGAGATCGAAGCGCGCGTGCCGAAGACCTTCACCGGCAAGCAGACGGAGCGCGGGATTGACGTGCGGTACGACATCGCCCGCGATCCGATCGCGCTGCAGATGATCGGCGCAGGCCTGCATGCGTCGACCACGGTGAAATACGCGCTGGAGGCGTGCCGCGGACGTTTTCCGTGCATTTCGTGCGGATACGGCGAAGCGCGGCGCGAGGCGGAGATCAAGCTGCAGACGAAGCTCGACTGGGATCCGTCGTGGCTCCTCCGCTCGTCGACGCGCCTCCTGCCGGTGCATTACGCGCGGCCGTGCGAGGTGACGTGGCTCGACATCGACATCACCCGCCGTTTCGTGGCGCCGGTGGTGGAGCAGCAGCTCGGCGCGGCGGCGCGCATCATCGACGCGAGCGTGCCGTCGCTCGCGAACATTCGTCCGCAGGCGGAACAGATCTGGACGTCGCTTCAGATGCCGACCGAGCTCGCGCCGCGCACATGGCTCGTGCTCGACCCTTCGGACGTCGCACTCACGGCGATCAGCGGCTCGGGCGCGATCGCGACGTCGACGCTGGTGCTGCGCGCGCAGACGCGGGTGGTGGTCGGCGACAAGCCGGTCGCATCGCGCAAGCCGCTGCCTGCTCTGCGCATGGCCACCGCGACGCCGGGGACGATTCGCGTTCCGGCGGATCTCGAATTGCCTTATAGCGAGGCGGCCCGGCTCGTCACGACACGCAAGCTCGACATCAACGGCAAGCCGCTGACGATCGAGTCGCTGCGCGTTGCGCCGGCTCCGAACGGACGGGTGCTGGTCGAAGCGCAGATCGACTATCGCGGCGGCCTGCTGCGCAACTATCGCGGTGCGGTGTTTCTCGAAGGAACGCCGCGCTTCGATCGCGCCACCTCGCGCATCGTCGTTCCCGATCTCGACTACTCGCTCGACCCGAAACGCCGCGGCTTTCTGACCCGCATCGCCGAGCGCGCCGCCCACGACTCGATCCGCCAGCGCCTCCGCGAATCGGCAGTGTTCGATTTAGCCCCCCGCATGAAGACCCTCCGCGACGAGATCACCCGCGCCCTCAACCGCAAACT
>DASVRB010000555.1:0-9022 GCA_036388835.1 Thermoanaerobaculia bacterium
GCGATCAACTCGATCGCCTCCAGCCGCTGCTCCGCCATCGTCTTCACCCGTAAAGCCATGCCGACATCTGCGTTCCAGGACAGCCACGCTGTCAAATATGTCCCTAGAACTCCGTGTCAACTATGTCTCCGGGTTGAACCGAGCCCGCCGCTCCACAAGGACGTGTCGCGCTGCGCTACGTCACCACGTCGATCACTCGTTCGCCACCCGCCGGCACCACATTCGCGCCGCCGTCGACCGTCTCCTCCGCATCATCCTTCCCTTTGCGGATGCGCAGCATTTTTCCGGCCGCTTTCCCGACCTTCTTGCGCGCGCCATCGGCCTTGTCGCCTTCGATCACTTCGCGCTTGATGACCTCCTGCTTCAGCGCAGCGCGGAGCTCATCGAGTTCCACCTTCGCATCCGACACGCGGCGCAGTTCCCGCCGCACCGTCTCGAGCACCGCGTCGCTCAGCACGACCGCGGCGAGATAGAACTTGTTCGTCGCCTGCAGATGGTCGTGATACGCGTACAGACCCGACTTCAGCATGCTCTCGCGCGTCAGGAGGAACAGGCTCTCGAGGTCACCACCGTTCTTCGGACTGAGCGCGAGCAGATCGATGTCGAGCACCAGCTCTGCCTCGATCGGCTTCGCGAAGATCACGCGGAACACCTTCCACAGATGTCCGTTCGTCAAGGCGACCCACTCCACGCCCTGATTGGCCGCATAGTCGACCGCCTGCTTCGCGTGCCCATCCTTCAGCTCGAGACCGATGGCCTTGACCTCGATCAGCATCTGAAACTTGCCGTCGATGCGCGTGGCCAGATCGCAATACGTCCCGCGAATGGCCAGCTCGCGCGTCACCTCGCTGTACTTGTCGTACCCGAAGATGTCGGCAAGCATGTCCGTCACGATCATCGAGGTGTCGGACTCGTTCACATCGCGAGACTTCGCCGCCGAAAGAATCGGCGCAAACCGCTTCAACCCGAGCGACAGCCGCTCGGCAACCTTAGCCGGGATCGTCATGACGATTTCTCCTCTTCGACAAGGACAGACACGATACCCCGTATTTTGTGGCGGGGCACGAGCATCGCGAATCGCTGCTGAAACAAGCTCCGCACGTCCGCAGACCCACCATGAGCGGTAAACGACGGAACGAGCCACAAAGAAAAAAGTCCAATGAAGGATCGGCTCAAGCGAAAGCGCGCCTAGCTCAATCTTGCCGCTCAACGACATCCGTCAGCTACATGCACGAGCCCTAACTCCGAGATGCAGCCACCGTCCTACTGCCTCATTCGGCAAAGAATGCCGGCACGTCATAGCCGACGACACGCAACACGATCATCACGACGATCAGCACGCAGATCACATCGAGCGTGATCGCCCCAAGAAGTGGGTCGCCCCAGTAGAGCGTCCGCAACCGACGAACATCCGATCGGTCACGGTTCGCGGCCATCCAGTGAAAAGAAACGGCCAACGCGAAAACCACCAACAAACACGTCCAGAGTGTCATCACGTGGGCCTGCACAACAAGACTCTAGTTGTTTGCAAACTCATTCTTCAGGATCGGGCTAGTGCTGCACGATATTAGCTTCAGATTGCACAGAGATCCGGTCAATGACCACTTGCCTGCCGGACCGAGATTGCCACTGATGCCGACGCCGGAGCACTTCCCCTGCAACCAAGATCCACCGCCGGCAAGAATGCCTATGTCGAGTGACGCGTTCTGAGGCAGATCTTCAACGCATTTGCAGTCCTTGCCCTTCACGTTACCGAATCCGCCGCCGATACCGAGCCCGAGTTGCACTCCCACTGACTCGCACTCGAGCTTGAAGCCGCAACTCAATCCGCTCGACGGACAGATGTACGTCGCTGTGCCTTTCTTCTGGCCGTAGATGAATCCCCACGAGTAAAACGCTTCTTGATACCCCCAGGCACCCCCAGGGCAGTCAGCACATTTCCCGCTCTTGCATGCAGCTAGACCCAACGGATCGACGTATGTCAGCGGGTTGCCGAGTACGTACGCGTACAGATTCAGCCCACCTTTGATGCCTTTCGGATCGCTTTGCGTATACCTCCCCCACCCCGCCCGGTACCACCGGAAGATGTTGTAGCGCTCTTCCGTCCCCTCCCACGACATGGCCGCCTCTTGTCCGGGGAAACGTAAAGGCTGGTCGATGTTCGGTGTTGGCCCTTCTTCAACCGGCTCGGGAACGCGCGTGCGCCAGATCTGGCCGTAGGGCTCGTATTCGACGCGCCAGATCACCGCACCGGACGTGTTGGTTTGCAGGATAGGCGTGCCGAGGTGGTCGGTGAAGTACCAGTGCGGGCCGTCTGTGTAGTCGGAGGAGATCTGGGCCAGGGGGCGGCCTGCGAACCAGACGAAGTCGTATTTGGCGGCGAGGACCGCGT
Organism: Thermoanaerobaculia bacterium; assembly: GCA_036388835.1. Lineage (GTDB taxonomy): Bacteria > Acidobacteriota > Thermoanaerobaculia > Gp7-AA8 > Gp7-AA8 > QHVT01. The sequence goes on from DASVRB010000555.1 coordinate 2,393, forward strand.
TCGTGGCGATTCTGTTGGCGCCCCAGACGTTCGGAATGTCGTCTTTGGTCACCGACAGGAGCTGGAACTCGGGGCTGTAGGTGGAGTAGCGGGTTGCTTTGGCTCCGCCGGACTGCGTTTCGGAGCGGATGACGCGCACGCCCCGGCCGTCATAGCGGTATTCGAGGCGATGCACGTCGTTTGGCGTTTCGCCGTTTTCCTGGACCCACTCCAGGAGATTGCGCGCGGAGTATGAGCGCCCGGCGACGTACGACAGCTCGTTGCCGGTCGCGTCATAGGAGACGGTGTGATAGCCGACCGCATTGCGCGAGAGACGCAGGCGGGGGTTGCCGGCTGTCACGAGCTCGCCTGTATCAACGAGGTTGTTGTTGCGCACTGTGGCGACCTTCGGCGTCGTGCCGCTGTACGTAAAGTATGCCTCCTGCGCCAGGATGCTCAGCGTCGGGTCGCCAATCTTCGACGAGAGCATGTTGCCCATCACGTCGTAACTGTAGCTGCCGGTGCTCCACAAGGACGTGCCGGTATTCGCAGTGATCAGGCGATTGAGGTCGTCGTACGCGAACGCACGATTGAACGTGGCGTCGACCGCATCGGTGATGGCCGTGACGTTGCCGGCGTCATCCCAGGTGTAGTCGTACTCCGCGATCGTCCCGGTTGGCCCGACCAGCTTGTTCTCCAGCATGCGATAACGGTTGTCGTGCGGCATGGTCTGCGTCGTTCCGTTGCCGTACACGATCGATGTGGCCGGACCGAACGGCAAGTACGTGGCGCTGCTGACGAGCGTGGCCTGTGCTGTCGCGGCCGAGGTCGGGCGGCTGGCGTAGTCGTACTGATAATTGACCGTCACCGCCGACGGGTAGCGGACGGAGGCACGATCGCCGGCGGCGGAGTGGATGAAAGCGGTCGTGTAGGTGCCGGTGCTGCCCGCGAAGGTTCGGTCTTCTTTCCTCAGGAATCCGCGGCGGTCGTAGTGATATGCGGTCGTGCCCGCCGGATCGATCATTGAGGCGAGGCGGCCGATCGCGAATCGGCCGCTGGCGGTGTCGTCGTAGGTCCAGGTGATGGTTTCGGTCGATTTGCCTGCACGCGCGGAGACGCTGGTGAGCGGCCTGCCGAGCGCGTCGTACGTCCGCGTGGTGACGGCGTTGTTCGCGTCGGTGGTCTCGGTGAGCTGGCCTGAAGCGTCGTATTCGTACAGCGTCGTTCCGCTGACCGGGCTTTCCTGACTGAGCAATTGACCAAAGTCGTCGTAGACGTACTCGGTCACGTTGCCGTTTGGATCGGTGACGGCAGTGAGATTGCCGTGACCGTCGTATGCGTAGGTTGTTGCAACTGCGCCGCCGGCTGCACTGGTCAGCGTCTGGCTCACGCTGGAGAGCCGGCCCGCCGGGTCGTAGTTGTACGAGGTGTTGGCAGCTGCGTGATTCTCGTCGCGCAGCGTCGCCACCTTACCGTCCGGCTCGTAGGTGTAATGGACGGCGGTATTGTCGGCGTGCGTAATGGTCTGCAGTCGGGCATCGATGTCGTAGGTGAACGAATCGAGGCGCTTCTCGACCCACGCGCTCTGCTCGTAGGCGAGCATGCGCTCGCTGCTCTTTTTGCCGTTGAGCGCGTCGTAGGTGTACTCGACACGCTCGCGCAGATCGGTGGCCGTCGGGCCGCGCGATATTGTTTTTGCGCGGCCGCGGGCATCGTAGGTATAGATCGTCACGCCGCCGCCACCCGGCCGCTCCTCGGAGGCGAGCGGGCCCGTGACTGGTGAGTACGTGCGCGTCGACGTGATATCGCTCGCACAGAGCGGATCGGCGGTCGTATCGCATCCGGTTACGCCTTTGGTGGTCGACGTGAGGACGCGGCCGAGCACATCCGCCGTGATCTCTGTCGCGACGCCGTTCGGGTCGACGATGCGTGTGGCATTGCCGAACACGTCATAGTTCTCGAAGTGGGTGATGTGCCCCGCGGCATTTTTCGTCGCCGCGAGCTTGCCGCGGTCCAGCGCCGGAACAGTCGCGTCCACCGGGTAATAAACGAACGAGGTGACGTCCTGTACGTCCGTCCGCGGGCCGTCGGTGCTCTTCGTCAGACCCGCCGGCTGCGCGAGGCCAAGCCATGCAGGCGCAAACGTGCCGCCCGGGGTAAACGCCGGATCGACGTCCGGTACCGGCTGACACGGCGCCGTGCACGGCAGCGGATCGCCGTAGAACGTCGCCTTGCTGATGCGGGCCGTCTCCTCCGGCGTGTCGCCTGTCCAGCCACGCACGGTCGTTGTCGTCACCGCCCCGGTGGCGGAGTGGTATAGCGTCTCCTGCCGCCGGAACTCGCCGGCCTTCAGAACGCTCGGCGTCACGACCGCGGTCGGCCGATCGGGCCAGAGGAGGTCCGCGTACTCATACGTCGTCTTCAAGGTCGCGGTCGTCGATACGAGGGACGCTGAGATCAGGTTGTCGGCCGAAAGCCTGCAGAGCTGGGCGTCGGTGGCCGGATCGCAGGCGGCAGGCCTGAGATGCCGCTCCTCGGACAGGATCCGGTCGCCGTCATAAACAGTGGCCGTGACATAGCCGTCGGCGTCCTGCTTCCGGACTACGCGACCGCGTGAGTCGTACGCGAACGTGGTGTCGCGCACACCGCAGGTTCCGCAGCCACCGGTAATGCGCACTGGCCGCCAGGCCCCCGCCACGGCGCGCAGGGTGTATTCGGCGATCGCACCGCTCTTATAGGTGATGCGGGTGAGGCGCTCGTCCGTGGTCGCTCCGGCGAGGTTGTATTCGATGTTCTGAATCTCGTCGATGTCGCCCGTGGAACTGGTGGCGAAACCGTCGGCGCCGTAGGTGTGGCTCTCAATGATGTTGTTGAGGGCATCGCGGGAGGCGGTGAGGCGCTTGTCCTGGAATTCGTAGGTGCGCCACGCAGCGCCGCCTGGCCCGGCAACGGTGACGAGATTGTTGTTCGCACCGTAGGTATAGGTCCAGATCAGATCGGGTCGTGTAGTGACGGAAATCGATGTAATGCGGCCCGTCGTGACAGTGATATTCCAGGCCAGCCCGGTCCACGAGTCAGTCACCGTCTGAATCAAACCGTTTGCGTCGTATGTGAAGTTCGCCTCGCGTCCCGTGACGATGTCGCGCAGCTTCTGCAGCCTGTGCGTCGCGGCGCTGAAGACCGCCTCTTCGTTCGACCCCGCCTCGCGGTGCGTGTACAGGCCGGTGGTGGCGTTGTAGGAGAGAAGGCCGTGGTTCCGGCGAGCGAGTGGCCAGGCCTGTACATACTGGGTGTTCACGAGCTTGAAGGTGACGATCTCGTTCTTTGCGGTGACGATCGAAGGGTTGCTCTGGCTGCCCATGACCCGACGCTCGAACAGGCTGGTCCAACCGCGGCCGAAGAGCCCGCCCAGCATTTCGTCACTGTCATAAGCGCGCGATAGTGTCAGTCCCGCGATTACAGGGAGCGGCTCCGCGTCGGTGAAGCGCATATTTCCATCGTTGAGGTAAACCGGATTTCCGGTCGCGCCGCCGTCGCATTCTCCGCACTCAATCGAAGCGTGGAATGTCTCGGTCGTGCAGCCGTCGGCATTCACCCGCATGCGTAATTGCCGCGCGCCTTCATACGCGACGAACGTATGCTCCACCGTGCCGCTCTGTCCGGTGTCGTCTTTTGTGAAGATCATGCTTTGCGAGCGCGACTCACCTTTCGCCGTGATCCAAGGCAATACCCACAGCGACAGATATCCGTCCGGCTTTTTGAAGTCGTACTTCATCGTCGCCTTGATGATCCTCCGCCCTGTTGACGGATCGATCCCGAGCTTTTGAGGAGTGAGGGTAATCTCCGTTGTCCAGTCGCGCTCGACTGTGACGGTGTTCGACCGGCTGATGTAGTCGGGGTCGGTCGATGTGATCGGTACGCTGCACATTGTCGTGACCACCTGATACGTCGCCGGCGGCTGGCAGGAAACGTCCAGTGCATGCGTGAACGTCGCGGAGTGCACAGTCGCGTTCACCTTGAACAAGGTGACGGGCTGACTGAGAACGCCGTCCTTGATCAGGTACACCCAGCGCTCATGAGCGGTTCCGGTGGTGTACGGATAATTCACCGTAATAGTGGCAGTGGTCTTACCGTCGAGACCGGGCTGCGGAATCGACAGGGTTGCGGTCGCTTTTGGCGAGGCGGTCAGCGTCACTTCGTTCGACTCCGCAATGTGGGACGGGTCGTCGGGCACCGGCGTGCCGCCGATCATCGTCGGATAATCGCCGCAGGTCATCGCCTTCGCCTTGAATGTCATCGGCCCCTTGATACAAGTCAGATCTACGTCGACGACGCGGGTCACGTCCTGGCTGCCGTTGTTGACATAGCCGCCGTGAATCGACGTTCCGTCACGAAGGAGCTGGATGTACTGATGGCCGATCGTATTCGTCTGGAAATGAGCAGTGATGGTGGCCTCGGCGTGCCAGTCCGGGCCGATGCTGCCCATCGACAGTGTCACGGTGGGCGTGTTGTCGATGGAGACCGATTGCTGCGCGCTCTTGCCGGTATGAGCGACACAGGTCTGGCTCGAGTTCCTGATGTTGCACGCCGCGCGCGCTTCGAGCGAGTACGACCCCGTCGGCCAGCAGGAGGTGGACACCTGGAACGTCGCGTCGCACGTCGGTGAGCTGCTGCAGCCTTTGGAGGTCTTGAACGACCCGTCGACGTAGAGCGACACGGAGGACGCGCCGCAATCGCCCTGCGTCGAGGCGTTCACCGTCAACATCCCGGCCGCATCGCGGCCGCCGATGGACAGCGACACCGGACAATCCGCCTTCGCATCGGACGCAATCACAATGGACAGCAACGCAGCGGCGAAAAGCAGACAGAGCGAGTGCGTGAAGCGATTCATCGAATCCCCTTGAGACGACCTGAATTTTTGTGGGTGCGGACCAATCCCGACACGATGACAGGCGCCCGGCAGGCGGCGTGACTGTGTGCGGAGCCGCGTATGATACCGCATCAAGACGTGCGTAGAAGCGGCGTGTTTATGCCGCTGCCGCTTGCGGCAACATCCTGCACATCATCCGTCTGTACGCGGGCTGCGAGTTGCCGGCGGCCGGAGCGGCCGCCGCTCCACAAGGAACGTTCGCCAATTGCGCGTTCAGCGCGGTGCGTTTTTACGCGACGACGGCGCCAACGAGGTCGTACGGATGCGCTTCGGTGATCTCGACCTTTGCGAATGCAGGGAGGTCTTTGGGGAGGAGGTCGATGCCGTCGTTGATGAGGAGGCGGCCGTCGATTTCGGGGGCCTGGGCCATGAGGCGGCCTTCCAACAGGTGCTCGGTTTCTTCGCAGACGCCTGTAATCAGGGCGTCGAAGGTCTGGCCGACTTTTAGTTCATTACGAGAGAGGGCGATTTTCTGCTGCAGCTCCATTAATTTCGCGCGGCGTCGCTCGGCGGTTTTCTCAGACGGGAGATCGGTCATCCGTGCGGACAATGTTGCGTCCTGCGCGGAGAAGGTGAACGCGCCCATGTTGTCGAATTGCGCCCATTCGACGAAGTCGTACAGCTCGCCGAAATCTTTCGGCGTCTCGCCGGGATGGCCTGTAATGAACGTGGTGCGCAAGGTCATGTCGGGCACGAGCTCGCGCATCCGCATGACCATTTCGCGATACTCCTTCGGCGAGCCGGGACGACGCATGCGCTGCAGGACGTTGGCGGATACGTGCTGCAACGGGATGTCGACGTACGACGCGAATCGCGGCTCACGTCCCATCAATTCGAAAAGGCTCCAGTCGAGCGATCCGGGATAGGCGTACAGAAAACGGATCCACTGAAAATCGGTTTCGGCCAATAGTGTTTTGACGAGCGCGGTCAGCCCCTGCTGCAGACCGATGTCTTCGCCATACCGCGTCGTGTCCTGAGCGACCAGATTGAGCTCTTTGACGCCCGCCTGCTGCAGCGCCTGCGCCTCGCGCACGATGCCTTCCAAGGTGCGCGAACGGAATTTGCCGCGCATCTGGGGGATCGAACAGAAGGTGCACGGGTTGGAGCAGCCTTCGCTCACTTTCAAATACGCGTGGGCGGTGCCGTGCGTGAGGACGCGCGGAAAGTCTTCGTACAGCCGCAGCGACATTTTCCGCCGCGTCGGCGCCAAATCATCTGCCGCCAATCCAGTCACGGCTTCTGTGATTTTCTCGAGGTGATCGAGTCCAACGAATGCGTCGATCTCAGGAATGGATTCCTGCAAATCGGTCCGGTATTTCTGGACCATGCAGCCGGTGACGACGAGGCGCTGCACGCCCCGCCCTTTTTTCTCGGCAATCTCGAGGATGGTGTCGATGGATTCCTGTTTGGCGGCGTCGATGAACCCGCAGGTGTTGACGATGACGACGTCGGCTTCGTCAAGATCGTTGGTGATCTGGACGTGCCCGGCATCGGCCTGTAACTGGCCCAGCATGATCTCGGCGTCGACGAGGTTCTTCGGACACCCGAGGGAGATCATCCCGACTTTGCTCACAGTACTCATTGGACAGGCGGTAACAGGCGCGATCCGCGCGGTGTTCCGGCAGGCACCGCGGTAGGCGACGGGGGGACGACCGGGGCGCCTCCGGCGGGCCGGCGGGGCCGGCAGCCACTGTTGCCCAAGGCTGAACGCGCGCGCGTCG
>DASVRB010000556.1:0-3652 GCA_036388835.1 Thermoanaerobaculia bacterium
ACAGCCGCGATGAGCGAACTGACGTCGGAAGGCTTCACCGATCCGTCGTTCAAGCGGGCCGACCTGCACTGCCACAGCCGCTATTCGGTCTTCAAATACTTCCGCCGCGCGAATACCCGTGATTGCTACAACGCGCCGGAGGATGTGTACCGGATCGCGAAAGAGCGCGGCATGTCGTACGTCACGCTGACCGACCACGACTCGATCGACGGCGCGCTCTACCTCCTCAACAAATATCCCGACATGGACGACTTCTTCATCGGTGAAGAGGTCGAGACGTACTTTCCGGAGACGAGCCAGCGCATTCACATCGGCGTATGGGGACTGAACGAGGCGCAGCACCGCGAGATCCAGCGCCTGCGGCCGAATATCCGCGAGCTGATCCCGTACATGAAGTCGGAGAACCTGATCTTCGGCATCAACCACCTCTTCCAGAACTACCGGATGAAGAACGTGGCCGGCCGCTACATCAGCGAGCTGATCGAGATGTTCTCGATCTTCGAGGTGGTGAACGGCGCGATGGCCTCGTTCCACAACAAGATGGTCCAGCAACTGGTCGAGCACGTGAAGCACGAGCACGGACGACCGATCTCGATGGTCGGCGGCTCGGACGCGCACACGCTCAAACACGTGGCGAAAGTGCACACGGTCTCGAAGGGCGACACGGTCCAGGAGTTCCTCGAAAACATCCGCGGCGGCAACTGTTTCGGCTGGGGCAGCGAGATGCGTTTTCGCGAGCTGGTCGCGGACATCTACCTCCTGACCATCGCCTACCAGAGCGATTTCGCGAACGACCTCCGCTCGACGAACTACACGGCGATGGATAAGACCATCCAGCTCGCCGGCCGCCTCGCCTCCATCCCCACCGCAATCTCCGGCATTCCGGCGGCCATTACGTCACTGAATTACCTCAAGCAGATCGTGGTGACGAAAGGGCTGTCGTACCGCTTCGCGAAACTGCTCGAAGAAATTCGGCCGGGAGCGCATTAGGCCCGCGCGGCGCTAGCGCGCCACCAAACGCAGTTCTGCAAACAACTGCACCAATTCCGCCGGCCGATAGTTCGCATTGAGTCCGCTCGGATTCGGCAGGACCCAGATCTTTGTGTCGCCGATCGTTTCTTCCTGCAGTCCCATCTTTGCTTTGGGACGATCGAAGGCGGTGCGGTAGGCGCCGATGCCGACGATGGCGAGGTAGCGCGGGGTGAAGCGCTTTACTTTCCTCGCGAGGATGCGGCCGCCTTCGATCAGCTCCTCCCGCGTCAATTCGTCGGCCGCAGTGGTTGCGCGCGCGACGACGTTCGTAATGCCGAGGCCGAGGGTCAGCAGGTCGTGTTGCTCGGATGGACGGAAAAGGCGCGGGGTGAATCCGGCGCGGTGAAGCGTCGGCCAGAAGCGATTGCCGGGACGGCCGAAATGCTGCTGCACGGCAGCCGTGTAGAGGCCCGGATTGATGCCGCAGAAGAGGACGTCGAGGTTGGGCGCGATGATGTCGGGGAGGGTTTTCCCGATCGCCGCGGCGACGGCTTCTTTGCTGGGCTTTTCAGACGGCATGTCGCCTGGACGAAGGGAACCCGCGCTGAGGCGGGATATGACGCAGCCGGTGCGTTAGAAGTTCACGGCGAGACCGCCGATGTACTTGCGGGTGTTGCCGGTTTCGGTGAACGCGTCGATCAGGTACGGGGAGTTTTCGGCGTGGGCGAGCTCGAGTCCGAGGAGCAGCTTGATGTCGAGCGGGAGGTAGAGCGACTGGGCCATGCGCAGGTGGAGGCGCTCGGTGCGGTAGTCGTCGTCGCCGTTTTCGCCCGGCTGCTGGATCTCGCGGTAGGAGACCGCGAGGGTGGTGCGCGTGGGGGTGAACGTCGACTGCAGATCGCCGGTCACGTAGACCTTCTCGCGTTCGCGCTCGAGTCGCGGAGCGGCGGTGCCGGCGGTGGCAGCGAGATCAATCGCCAGTTTGCCGATCTCGCGGCGATAGCCGAGGCGGACGTCGCGGCGCACGTCGCCTTCCGCGATGTGCACGCCATCCCAGAACTGGCTCGCCTCGTCCGCGAAAACGACCCGCAGCGCATCATCAGCCTCGGAGACGGTTGCGATCGCGGAGAAGCGGTTCTTCCCTTCTTTCCCCGACACCAGGCCAACCGTGTACGCATAACGCGGCAGCACGCGCGATTCGTCGGTCCAGAAAACGAGACTCGGCATCGCGAGGCTCGTGACGTCGTGATCGAGCACTTTGTAGAGGACGGAGCCGACGACGGAGGTGTTGTCCGTCAGCCTGAGCTCGGCGCCGGTGCGCGGTGCCCACTCCTGCCCGTCGAGGCCGATCCGGCTGGCCATGCCGTAGTGCAGCACCAGCGCATCGACGATGTGGACGCTGCCGTTCGCAGAGAGGTCGGCAGTACGGAGGAGCTCGCGGTGCGACTCGACGCTCTCCTGCGCCACGCGCACCGCGATGCCGAGGTCGTTGCGGCGCGTCTGCATCAGAGGCACGGCGCCGCTGACTTCGATGAGGTTCGACTGCGCCGGCGAGTTGTGGAAAAGGTTGTCCTGCTGGAAGTAGCGGACCTGCACTTTGGCAGGTCCATTCTCGAATTCGAAGTTGTGCGCGCGCACGTCGGCCTGCTGCTCGCCGTCGGCGCGATCGAGGTACATCCAGCGGCTCTGCGTCGACGCCACCCGATACGAAGTGGTCGGCGACGAGCGCAGCTCCATCGACATCACGCTCGACTGCGCGACCGCGCTGCCGAATGAGATGTTGTCGTTCGGATCTTCGAAGCGCTGAAGGTTGCCGCGGATGCCGAGCTGCCAGGTCTCGCCGATGCGCCCTTGAACGCCGAGAGCCGTCTGCGCGTACGCCGTGTTCGCGGCGGTGTTCGTGACGCCGGTGAGCGAGACGACCTCGCCGCGCAGGCGCGGAATCTCGTACGTGGTCATCTCCGACGGCTGCATCGCGAAATCGAGATCGCGCAGCACGTCGGGCGGCAGCGACCCGCGGAGCTCCCAGATTTCCTGGTTGAGGTCTTTGCCTTTCGCTTTCTTCTCGCTGTCGAGGCGGAGGGCGACGCGATGGCTGGTGCGGGTCGGCGCGATGGTGGTGATGGCGGGGATGAAGCCCTGCTTCACGGCGATGATTTTGTAGATGCCGGAGCGGAGTGCCGGGAGCGAGAAGCTGCCGTCGTTGGCGGTCCAGGCCTGAACCGCGGCAAAGTCCTGAAGGTTGAGGGCGATGACGAGGGCGTTCGAGACCGGGCGGGTGGCGTTGGTCACCGTGCCGAGCACCTGCAACGCAGTCGGCAGCGGAGCGTCAGAATGCGCGGGCGTCGCAATGACGGTAGCCGCGATGATCAACGCGAAAGCTCGAAACCGGCGCATGAGCCTCCTCCCTCTGGATAACAACGTCAATGGGAACGCCGCCCCGGCCACCTCACTTCCCGTTGGCCCGGCGACACGCCGCGGAAAGCAGGTGGATGTTACACCCGGATTTCTCGTATGCGAATCGCGTGACCGAATTGGAACCGCGGGGAGCGGTTCCTCGGTTCCTCGGAGTTCCTCGGAGTTCCTCGGGAGTTCCTCGGAGTCCCTCGGGTAAGTAGCTCCGCGGAGTTCCTCGGGTCCGGCCACTCCGAGGAACTCCCAGGAACTCCGAGGAACCCAG
>DASVRB010000557.1:0-3166 GCA_036388835.1 Thermoanaerobaculia bacterium
AGCCGAATCAACGTCGTCCGTCAATAGCGACGACAGAAAAATGCGTGCGTTCAGTGCGTCAGGGAACTTGCGATAGTTGCGCGTGCCGTCGAACGTCGCATAGAGATCGAACGCGTACCCGACGTCCGTCACGACGATGAACGGCGGCGGCGATTCGAGTGTCGTGGCGTATTGGAGCGCCTGCCCGAACGCGGCGTTCATTGCAGCGTTCCAGGCGGCCGGATGATCGCGCCTCGCGCTGCCGATTTTCTTCGAGCCGGCGTGCGATCCCTGCTTCGCTTCGAGGATGAAGCAGCCCTGTTTGTACAGATCCATCTTCCCGATCGTGTGCGGCTTCCCTTCGTGCAGCAGGACGGTGTCGCGCTCGAAAACGTATGTGTCAGCCTCCGGATTGCCTGTGGCCGGGCGCGGCCTCTCCACCCCGAGGAGGTCGCAGAGGTCTAGCAGAAACGGCTGCGCGTTTGCGCGCTCCGCCGCCGCTGACTCCCGCCATTTCTGTACGAATTCCGATGGGGTCACAGCGCAACAGTGTAACGGCACCGACCCCGACTGACACCGTGCGAAACATCACGCGGATTCAGAGATCATCGTCCTGCGGATGCGCTCCGGATGCAGCGAGTGCCGTCACCTTCTGCGGCCCCCACTTGAATTGCCGGGCGAGCGACAGGCACTCTCCGACGGGAACGATCGAGATTAGCGGACGATCGAGACGGTGGCGAATCTGGAACGTGGCGTCCACCCTCCGCCCGACCTCATTGTCGCGGATCAGGTGAATGAGGATGTTCGTGTCCAGGAGGAGGAGCTCGCTCCTCCCGCTCACGACAATTCCTTCAGCGCGGCCGCCAGTTCCTCCTCCGACTCGTCGCCCGGCCAGTGGCCGATGATCGCGTTCACGCCGGAACGGAGCCCCTGCGGCTGCCGCAGACTCGCGGCGTCGGCGACGCCGAAGAGCGGCGCAGGAACGCGCGCCCACACCGCCGCTTCAGCGCCGGCCGCTTCGATCGAATCGGCTTCGATTCGCAGAAGCGAACCGGAAGGACGGAAGAACGCCGTGCCCGCGACCGTCACGCTCTGGCCGAACAGGCCGGCGAGCTGCTCTGCCGCGAATCCATCGGCAATGCCTTTCATCGCTTTGCCGTCGTCCACCAGGAGCATGAACATCCGGTCGCTATGACGGATCGTGTCGAGCGTCCCGGCCACGCGTGTCCGTTGCGGCTCCGGGGTCGTGCGGATCAGGCGATCGACGGCGGCCACCGAATCGCAATCGACGACGACCCGCTCCGCGCCGGCCTTTCCGTTCGTCAGCTCGATCGACGAGAACCCGGCCGACAACACGCGATCGAAGCGCCGGAAAACGGAGAGCAGGGGCTGATCGAAGAAGTCGGAGTCGGACCGCCCATCGACCGCGGCGCGAAGCGTCTGCTCCATCACCCCCGAACGCGGAATCGGACGAGTCGATCGGCTCGAACAACGCCTGCTGCGCGAATAGCGCCGGTGCCGCTTCGATGAGAGTCGGGGCCTCGATGACAAGGAGCGTGCTGCCGGCCTCGATGCCGACAATCTCGAAGTCGGCCGCGCCGCCGAGCCACGCGGGCAGGCTGCCGCGCGCGGTACTGCGGCCTTCGACGCGCAGCCGAAGCGCGCCGCGCGTGGCGTCGAGCAGGACGGCAGTCAAATCGCCGAGGACGCTGCCCGGGATACGCGCGCCTCGGGCGCGCTCGCCGGTGAGCCGGATCGTGTGCCGTTTCGTGGCGGACTTCCCTCCTCCGCCAGTTTACCTCGGAGGCCTTCGAAGAACACCGCGACGACGACGATCCGCGGCAGATCGGTCGTCGCGCCGCGGTAACCCGACGTCACCGCCATTTGCCGCGGCGAGAACGATTGCGATCAGCCTCGGCGCACGCCTACGTCGGATTGTAACGCGAGCGTCAGACGTGTCGTGCCAGGAGCTTCTGCATGACCGGCAGCACACCGAACAGGAATGGGCGAACGGCCGATGGCATTGTCTGGACTGCATCAAGCGTGGATGTCTTCAAGGTTGCGCGGGTGGCGGCGGGGTGAGGCGGTGCGGCAAGGACCCCGATCCAGGCGTCGCGGGCAGAGGCTCGCCACGCATGCTTCTGAGCGTCTGTACTTCGCGTTGAAGTTGCTGAATCTGCGATACCAGCGCCGCCTGTTGAGCCTCCAGTTGCTTCACTCGCTCGATCGCTTGAACAGCATTTTCGTTAAGTGCTCGATACCAGCTAGCGACACCAACGAAATACGTTCCCATCGTTACACCCACGCCGACGACGGCAACGAAAGCCAGTGCGTTCACCGTCATTAGCTGTGTTCGAAAGGACTTCAACCGTGCTTTTACGAATTCGTCAACTGCTGCAATCTTCGAAGCAAGTCCTTGAAGCGAACTCTTTACGAGTCCGGTCCGTACGTACCGCTGGACCGGTTCGCGATTTAGCGACTTAGCGGGAAACGTCAGACATGGAAGGCTTGCGATCCCCTCCACGGTTAGCGACTCACCGGCCCGGCGTACGTCGTCAATACCTTCGGTACCACTCCACGCGTTCATCTCCGCAAACGGCGTCGTTTTCTGGAACTCCAATACCGCGAAAGGCTCACCGCACGCCAGGCTAACGCGCTTGTCAGAGAGGTTGTGCAAAGGACACGAAAGCCGCCCAGAGAAGCCGGGGTCGATTTGGGGGCCGGCACCAACGAGTACGCCCTCGTGCAGCAGCCGGAGCTTCAGGTTGAAGCGACCGGTGAGATAGAAGGGAAGTTGAAGTGTCTCGGCGGTGCTAACGTACACAATGGGGCGCGCGCGCGAGGCCGAGGATCAACCCGGTACTCAATCGAGAGAAGAGAGTCCGCACGCGCCAACCTCGGTTGCAATCACTCCGTTGAGCGGCTACGGAAGGAGGAGGCTCTGACCGCGAGCCGAGTGAGCGCCACGCCGGCACCTTCAGTGGCCGCCGCGCTGTACTCGTGCCGCTGCGTCATCTGCCGCCGTGCACGCGGATACCACTCGCTGAAGACCTGCTTCGCCCAATGCTGGATCCCGGTGTCGCAACGGATTGACCAGGTCGAGCGGCTCAGCTACCCGTAGTCAGCGCTGCTGCGCGGCCCACAACGGGAGGAGTTCCCAGCCGGAAGGGAAGTCCATCCGCGCGAC
>DASVRB010000558.1:0-1744 GCA_036388835.1 Thermoanaerobaculia bacterium
CCGTCTGGCGTGCCGTCTCGATCGCGCGGCTCGTGAGGCGCTCGCGATGCTGACCGAACAGCTCGTGCTCGCGATCCGTCTCGCGGATGATCGTGCCGACGATCGCGCCGACGGCCAGTGCGGCCACGCCGGCGATGAGCGGACGATCCATCACCCCTTCACCGCGGCCGTCATCGCTGAAGGTGTCGGTGGAAGTCGGGAAGTCCGCCGGACCGGTGCCGGTATCGGCGAGTGACTGCTGCGGTTTCGGCGGCACCGCGCTCGCGCTGCTCTTGAGGAAGCGCGAGGCGAGGAAGCCGACCGCGATCGCGCCGCTGATGAAAGTCGCGGGATTGCGGCGTGCGAAGCGCTCGAGGTCGTCGACCACGTCGCCGAGCTCTTTTCCATCGAGCGAGCGGCCGGCCGACTCGACGCGATCTGCAATCGCGGAGACCAGCTTGCCGGCCACGCCGCTGTTGTCGCCGAGCTCAGTGCCCGCCTTGCGCAGCGCCGACGCGACGTTGTCGAGCTCGCCGAGGGCGGTGCCTTTCTGTTTCTCGAATGCGCCGCCGGCCAGTTCCGACGCTTTCTCGCGCACCGTATCTTTGAGGTTTTCGTTCATATGTAGTCCTCCTGAGTGGAAGACAACGCAAGAACGGTGCGCGGATCGGCCCGTCAGCAGGCGACGTCAGCGAGCGACTACAGACGGGGCCGGTCGCGACAGGAAGTAGATGATCGCGCCGACGGTGAGAGCAATGGTACCGGCCAGCAGGCGCCTCGGATTGTCGGCCATGACCAGCACCACGATGCCGGCCGAAACGAGCACGCCAAGGATCGGCACGATGAGGCCCGGAGTGCGGAAGCCTTCATTCAGCTTGCGCAGTCGCGGCACCGCCGCGCACGTCACGAGATACGTCACCAGACGCGCCACCGCGCTCAGCAGCGCGAGCTGCGCGAACGAGCCGCCGAGCGCGAGCGCGAGCGCAACGATCGCGTGAATGGCGATGGCCACACTCGGCGTGCGGAAGCGCGGATGCACGTACGAGATCGGTCCGAGCCGGCGATCGAGCGAGAGGGCGTACAGCATGCGCGAGCCCTCGAGCATCGTGCCGGAGTTCGTCCCCGCCATCGACAGCAGCGCGCCGACGGTGATGACGAACGCGCCGACAGGACCGATGAGCGCCGCCGCCGCGGACGCGATCGGCGTTTTGCTGTGCGAAAGGTCGGGGAGCGCGGACATGGCCCCGAGCTGTGCGAGTGCGTAAATCGCCGCGATTGCAAGCGTGCCGGCGAGTAGCGCCAGTGGCAGATCGCGCCGCGGGTTCCTGAATTCACCGGCAGGCACGCCGAGGTTCTCGAAGCCCGCGTAGGCGAACAGCATGAACAGAATCGCATCGTCCCATTGCGTGCCGGCGCCGGGCAGGACGAACGAGCCGGGGATCGGATTCGACTTCCACGCGATCAGCGCGACGATGATGAAGCCGACCAGCGGCACGAGCTTGCCGAGCGTGAAGACGTAAATGGATGCGGCGCCGTAGCGCACGCCGAGGAAGTGAATGAGCGCGAGCGTGCCGAGGATCACGATGATGATCGCGTGCCGCGCGGCCCCCTGACCGAGCGACGGATTGAGCAGCGCGAGCGCGAGCACCATGCCGTTGGAGAGCGAGGCGAGCGACGTCAATCGCGCGATCCAGTTCATCCAGCCGGTCTCGAATCCGATGAAGTCGCCGAACGCCGAACGCGCATACAGATACGCGCCGCCGGG
>DASVRB010000559.1:0-4251 GCA_036388835.1 Thermoanaerobaculia bacterium
CCGCGCAGACGGCGCGGAATCCCCTCCGACCAGGCGAGGCATCGGCTCCGGCAGGGATCCCGCGCTACGCGCGGGATGACACATTCACCCGTCGCGGGTGACCCTCACGCCGCCTCCGAAATCTCCTCGAACTCGTCATCCGTCAGCGTGATCGTCGCGGCGGTCATGTTCTCCTCGAGGTGCTTCACGCGCGATGTGCCGGGGATCGGCAGCATCACGGGGGAGCGACGGAGCAGCCAGGCCAGCGCGATCTGCGCCGGTTTCGCTCCGTGCGCGTCTGCGATGCGCGCGAGTGGACCCGCTCCTTCCGCGAGTTTGCCGACGGCGAGCGGGTACCACGGGATGAAGCCGATGTTCTCGCGCTCGCAGTAATCGACGACGTCCTCCCATTCGCGATCGGCGAGGTTGTAGCGGTTCTGGACCGTGCTCACGGTGAGGTGCTGGCGGGCGCGATCGATGTCCTCCACCGTCACCTCGGAAAGGCCGATGTGCCGGATCTTGCCGGCCGTCTGTGCTTCGCGCAGGAAGCCGAACTGCTCGTCTTCCGGCACGTTCGGATCGATGCGATGCAATTGATAGAGGTCGATGCGATCGACGCGCAGGCGCTGCAGACTGCCGTCCAGCTCCTCGGCCAGACGTTCGGGGCGGCAGTTCACCTGCCACTGGTTCGGACCGGTCCGATCGAAACCGCCTTTCGTCGCAACCACCAGGTCCTTCGGATAAGGATGCAGCGCGCGGCCGATCAGCTCCTCGCTCACTTTCGGTCCGTACGACTCCGCCGTGTCGATCAGATTGACGCCGAGCTCCGTCGCGCGGCGCAGCACCGCGAGTGCCTCCGTGTCGTCTTCCGGCGGCCCCCACACACCGGGTCCTGTGATGCGCATTGCGCCGAAGCCGAGCCGGTAAACCGGAAGGTCGCCGCCGATGAGAAACGTGCCGCTTTGCTGTGCGTACATGCAGCCCTTGCTTGCAAATACATCGCTAGGTTTCAACTCCGGCTGTGCTATACATTTGCGTCCCGTCCACGGGTCGTTACACGGAAAGAAATGAATGGCCGCTCCTGATCTCGTGATGTACGAGGAGGAGTACCAGCAGATCAAGGACATCCTCCAGCGTCTGCAGGTCGACTCCAATTCGAAGATCGTTTTCCTGGTCGACAAGAACGGCCAGCAGATCGCCGTTCAGGGCGACATGCGCGGCGTCGACGCCACCTCGCTCGCGTCCCTCACCGCGGGTAACGTCGCCGCGACCGACGGTCTCGCCAAGCTGATCGGCGAGAAAGAGTTCTCGATCCTCTTCCACGAAGGCGAGAAGGACAACATCCACATCTCGCTGGTCGCGCAGCGCGTGATCCTGGTCGTGATCTTCGATGAGAAATCGTCGCTCGGTCTGGTGCGGCTGCGGGTGAAGAAAGCGTCGCAGGAGCTCGAGCGGACGTTCGAAGTGCTCATCCAGAAATCCGAGGCCGAACGCGGCTCGGCGGCCCACCGCTTCGACTCGCCGTTCGCTGAGATCACCGACGAAGACATCGACAGCCTCTTCAGCGAATAGTCCATGACGTTCATCAACTACGCGGCGCGCGAGATCAACTGCAAAATCGTCTATTACGGCCCCGGGCTGTGCGGCAAGACGACCAACCTGCAGTGGATCTACGACAAGACGAATCCGCAGGCGAAAGGGAAGCTGATCTCCCTCGCCACGGAGACGGACCGCACCCTCTTCTTCGACTTTCTCCCGCTCGATCTCGGCACCGTCCGCGGATTCAAGACCCGCTTCCACCTCTACACCGTCCCCGGTCAGGTGTTCTACGACGCCTCGCGCAAGCTGATCCTGAAAGGCGTCGACGGCGTCGTCTTCGTCGCTGACTCGCAGGAGCCGCGCATGGAGGCGAACGTCGAGTCGCTGGTCAATCTCGAGAAGAACCTCAAAGAGCAGGGCTACGACCTCAAAGCCGTCCCGTACGTCCTCCAGTTCAACAAGCGCGATCTCCCGAGCGCGCTGCCGATGGACGAGATGTACAGCCGCCTCAATTTCAAAGGCGAGCCGACGTTCGAAGCGGTGGCCATGAACGGCACCGGCGTCTTCGACACCCTCAAAGCGGTCGCCAAGCTCGTCCTCACCGAGCTGAAGAAGAAATGAGCCGGCACGGCCGGCCGCGTTTGCTTCTCATCAGATCCGAGGTCGCTCGCTCAACGAGACGGACGCCAAGGTAGTACAGCGCGCCCAAGGCTTGGCCCAACCAGCACGGCCGGCCGCGTTTGCTTCTCATCAGATCCGAGGTCGCTCGCTCAACCAGACGGACGCCAAGGTAGTACAGCGGCGCCCAAGGCTTGGCCAACCAGCGCAGCCGGCCGCGCCGGCTCGCGATAAGCTTCCGCGCGCATGGATCCGCGCTTTCGCGAGCTCTTCAACCACCAGTTCACGCCCGAGCTGTACGACTTCTATCAACGCGAGCTGTCGACGCGCCTCGACTCGCAGTTCGAGTTCCGCCTCGCGGAATCGCCGCTGTTCCTTCCGGATGAGTTCAAGCGGAAGGCCGTCGAGAGCGCGAACGCGATCGTCGAGCAGCTCTCCGATCCCGCACTGATCGAGAAAATGAAAGCCGCCATTCCGGAGCGGTGGAACACCCCGGGTATGGATGCGCTGCCGAATCTCGCGCAGGTCGATTTTGCGGTCGTGCGTGAGAACGGCGAGCTCGTGCCGAAGCTGATCGAGCTGCAGGGCTTTCCGTCGCTGACCGCGCTGCAGGTGATCCAGCGTGATGCCTGGACCGACACCCTCGCCCGGATGGATGGGCTCGATCTCGACTGGTCGTGCTGGTACTCCGGCCACGACCGCGCGTCGTTTCTCGAGCTCGCGCGCCGCACCATCGTCGGCAATCACGATCCGGCCGAAGTGATCCTGATGGACATCGATCCGCCGCGGCAGAAAACGTCGCCCGATTTCGCGGCGACGAAACTGCTGTTCGGGGTCGACGCGGTCGATCCCTCCGCGCTCACGAAACTCGGCAACAAGCTCTATCGCGGCGACACCGAGATCAAACGCGTCTACAACCGCGTGGTCTTCGACGAGCTGATCAACAAACGAATCGTGCTGCCGTTCGATCACCGCGACGAGCTGGACGTCGAATGGGCGCCGCACCCGAACTGGTACTGGGTCTGGTCAAAGTACTCGCTCCCGTTCCTCGACCATCCCTCCGTGCCGCGCGCCACGTTCGTCTCCGATCTCGATCCGGTGCCCGACGATCTCTCGCGCTACGTGCTCAAGCCGCTCTTCTCCTTCGCCGGCGGCGGCGTGAACGTCGACCCGACCCACGCCGACGTCGACGCGATTCCGGAGATCGAGCGCCACGCCTGGTGCCTGCAGGAAAAGATCGAGTACGAGCCGGCCCTTCACGCTGTCGATGGCGGCGGCGTCAAGATCGAGATCCGGATGATGTTCCTGCGCCCTGACGACGAGCCGAAGCCGATCCTTGCGCAGAACCTCGTCCGCCTCTCGCGCGGCAAGATGCTGGGCGTCGATTTCAACAAGCAGTTCACCTGGGTCGGCTCCTCGGTCGGCTTGTCGCCGACGTCGTAGAGGCACGTCGCATGCTTCGAAGTTGCGCGTGCAAATCGAGACTGCCGCGCCGCTGATCCCGCCGCGTCCGACGCTGAACAAACTGCGTGACGTGGCCGCCGAATGCCGCGCCTGCGATCTCTGGAAGACGGGGACGCAGACGGTATTCGGCGAGGGGAAATCGCGCTCGCTGATCATGTTCATCGGCGAGCAGCCGGGCGACAAGGAAGACCTCTCCGGCCGCCCGTTCGTCGGCCCCGCCGGCGCGCTGCTCGACAAGTCGCTCGAGGAAGCGGGCATCGACCGCGGCAAGGTCTACATCACGAACGTGGTGAAGCACTTCAAGTGGGAGCCGCGCGGCAAACGGCGCATTCACAAAAAGCCGAACGCCGCCGAGATCACGGCCTGCCGCCCGTGGCTCGAATCCGAGATCCACGTGATCAAACCGCGCGCGATCATCTGCCTCGGCTCGACCGCCGCGCAGGCCGTGATCAGTCCGAAGTTCAAAGTCTCGATGCAGCGCGGCCTCTTCGTCCCATCCGACCTCGCCGACTACGTCACCGCGACCGTCCACCCGTCGTCGATTCTCCGCGCCCCGAGCGACGAAGCGCGCCGCGTCGAGCGCGAACGATTCGTTGAAGATCTGAAGAAGATCAGGGCCGCGCTAGGCGACGCCTAATTTGGAGTGCGGGG
>DASVRB010000560.1:0-3346 GCA_036388835.1 Thermoanaerobaculia bacterium
CGGCGACTGGCGTCGCCGCACTCCAAAAGGGCTTCCCGATGACGCTCAGTGGGCGAGCGTGTAATCGAATTCGTAGGAGTGCTTGCGATCCACGATGATGATTTTCATTGTGCCGGTGAGGCCTTGCAGCTCGCCGGTGCCGGAGTCGGGGACGACTTCGACGGTGTGCGTCTGCTGGCCGCGATTCATGACGCCGCTGTGGTGGAGGACGAACGTTCCTTTCCGGCCGTGCAGGGTGGCGGTGACGCGCTCGACCGCGACGTAGACACCTGAGCCCTCGACGGTGCCGAATGCGCTCAGCATCTCGCCTTTGCTCGTGCCGTCGAGGTCACCGTGAAATTGTTTGTCGATGGTCATCCGGCCGAATTCGGCTCCGGCTGGATCGGGTTTGACGTCGACGTCGAACGTTCCTGAGGCTTTGCGCACAGTGGGGATCTCCTTCTTTCCGGGGGCATTCGATTCCGCGGCGGCGCCGGTCGCAAGCATCAGGACGGCGGCGGCAGCAGCAGCAACAAGTACGATGGTTTTCATGCGCGCCGAATGTATCGCCGAGTGTCCGCGGGCGAATAGGAAAAACGCGACATGGTGAGGTCCGATCCGGCGCGTCCGCGCGGATTGTTGCGTGCGACGCCGAATGGCGAGCTACGCCACGTCCGGCACGCGCCGTCGCCCGAGCTGGCGTTCTGGATCGAGCACTACTGGCTGGTGGAGTGGAATCTGCGCGAGCCGTTCGTCGCGCAGACGCTGCCGCATCCGTCCGTGCATCTGGTGATCGACGAGGTGCGTCCACGCATCACGGGTGTGATGACGGGACGCTTTTCGAGCACGCTCGACGGCGTGGGCCGAGTGTTCGGTGTGAAGTTCCGTCCAGGCGCGTTCCGGCCGATCCTCGGGCGCTCGATGTCGACGATCACCGATCGCGAGCTCGACCCGCACGAGTATTTCGGCGAGCTCATGCTGGCGATTCTGGCGGTTCCGGACGACCGCGCGCGCGTTGCCGTCGCCGACTCGATGCTGCGCGACCGGATGCTCGCGCCCGATCCGCGCGTGGATGAGGTGAACCGAATCATGGATTTCGTCCTGAGCGACGTCGAGCTCACGCGCGTCGAGCAGCTCGCGGAGCGCAGCGGCTTCACTGCGCGCTCACTGCAACGCTTATTTCGCGAGTACGTCGGCGTTAGTCCGAAATGGGTGATCCACCGCTATCGCCTGCACGAGGTACTCGAACGTATCGACGCCGGCGGCGACGTCGACTGGAGCGCCGTCGCGCACGACCTCGGCTATTTCGATCAGGCGCATTTCATTCGCGATTTCCGCAAGCTGGTGGGGATGACGCCCGCTCAGTATTTGAAATCGTTTACGTGACTCGTTCTTGTGGAGCGTCGTTTATTTACCCATTAAGGCCGGATACGGATTCACATACGTGCCCTTCCACCAGCGGCGGTCTTTATCGAGGCGGATCAGGGCGAAGTGGAGGTGGGGCGTATTGCCGGCGTTGCCGGTAGTGCCGACGTATCCGAGGACCTCGCCGCGGCGGAGAAGTTGCCCTTCGCGCAGACCGGGGGCGTAGCGATCGAGGTGCGCGTAGTAGTAACAGAAGCGCTGGTCGGGATCGAATTGATAGACGGTCAAGCCGCCCGGTTTACTGGTGAAGAGTTTCTTGACGACGCCGTCGTCGGTCGCAACGACCGGCGTTCCTTTCGGCGCGAGGATGTCGATTGCCTCGTGACGGCGGCCACCACCTCGCTTTTCATTGAACATGTCGCGCAATGAGCTGCGCGTCACGCCGACGACCGGGATGATCATTGCGCGCGGCGCGTCGGCATCGCGCATCGACGGCGGCTCATTGGGGATTACGGGCGGCGGCGCGGTTTCTGTGGCGATGGGTGCAATGACCTCGGCGGGTACGGGAGGCTCGGGCGGGACGTCGGCTGGAGGCGTGTCCAGCGGTTCGCCGCTGAGGCCGGGCACGACCGGTGCGGCCGCGGCCGCAATCGGCGGGGCTCCCATTGCAGCCGGCACATCGCGCCGCGCGGGAACGTCGGCCGTTTTCTCCGGGGCAGACGCGAGCCAGGCAACGGAAGCGATCAGTGCAACGCCGAGCAGTGCAAACAGCTTCTTCATGGCGTCCTTACTTTACGAGCACCGCGGCCATCCCGGGTGAGACGAGCTTCGCGAGCTCGAGCGCGTCCCAATTCGTGAGGCGGATGCAGCCGTGCGAGCTGGTCTTACCGATCGTCGACGGCACGGGCGTGCCGTGAATGCCGTAATGCGGTTTGGAGAGGTCGATCCAGACCGCGCCGACCGGGCTGTTCGGCCCCGCGGCGAGCTTCGCTTTCTTCTCGTTCGGCTCGGCGTCCCAGAAAAGGTCGGGGTTGTAGTTGAAGGTCGGATTGCGCGCCACGCCGTTGATCTTCCACTTGCCGAGGGGGAGCGGATCGTGCTTGCTGCCGGTGGTGGCCGGATAACGGGCGACGACGTTGCCGCTGCCGTCGAGCGCTTCGACCGCGCCCGCGCTCCTGCTCACGCGCACGGTCATGCCGGCGCTTTTGGCGATGTCGGGACGATCGACGCCCGGCACCTGGATGACAGTGCCGGCCACATCGAATTTCTTGCCGGGATTGAGCGCGACGAGCAGTTTCGGGCTCACATGGAACTGCTCCCCGAGCGCCTCGGTCACGCTCTCGTAGCCGAGGGTCGGGAGCTTCGCTTTGTCGGCCATTTCTTCAGGGATTTTCGTGAATGGTCCCGCCAGGTCGGCGGCCGTGATCGTGTACGAAACGATTGCCGGCGCCGTGTCGGCGTTCAGCGCTTTCCACGTTGCTTCCGTGACGCGAGCGCCACCTTTGATTTTCCTCGCGCGATTGAACGCGGTGATCGCGCCGCGCATGGTGGCGCCGAAGCGGCCGTCGATCTCGCCGGGAGAAAAGTGGGCGCGGTCGAGGAGGATCTGCGCGCGCGTCACCGAGGCGATGCGTTGCGAGGAGGCCGTGAGGACCGGATGTCCGGTGGCCTTGTTGACGTCGGCGGCGCTGACGGATTTCGGCGCCGCCTGCATCGGCGCGACGAGAACGAGGAGCAGGGCGCTGCCCGCGAGAGACAGCACGTTTCGATTGGTCATACCGCTGACTCTGCAATGAGAGGGCCGCACCCGAGCCGCCGTCGATGGGCGCAGAATCCGCTATCTCGGGAGCGTGACTCAACGCAATCGTGCTCCTTTCTTTCTCATTGCCGCGGCCGGTTCTGGCGTGGGGTTCTGGCTGCTCGCGCGAGCGGTTGCGGCGCGGAAGACCGCGCCGACCGATCATGAGTAGCACGAGCGCATCGCCGTCGACGAGGAACATCC
>DASVRB010000561.1:0-2748 GCA_036388835.1 Thermoanaerobaculia bacterium
GGAGACGGCAAAGGACCCCCTGCAGGTGCACGATGCTCGTGCTGTCGGCAGGGGATCCTTCGCCGTCTTCGCGGCTCAGGATGACAGGCGATCACGTACCGCCCGCCCCTCCGGATCCTTCGCTGACGCTCAGGATGACGAGAGCGCGCGCTTTCGCGCGCGCGTCATTCCCTCACAGCAATGTTGTATTTCTGGATCTTGGATTTGAGGGTGTTGCGGGCGAGGCCGAGGCGGCGGGCGGCTTCGCGGATGCGGCCGCCGCAGCTTTCGAGGGCGCGGAGGATGAGTTGTTTATCGACGGCGCTCATCACCTCGTCGTAGATGTCGCTGGTGATCTCCATCCTTCCGGCGAGCGGGCCGACGATGGAGCTCGGCATGCTGGAAGTTCCGTCCGCGACGACCAGCGCCGGCTGTTGCTGCGAATAGAGCGCATAGAACTCGCTCTTGGTCATGAGGTCCCCGTTCGACATGACGATGGCGCGGTGCAGCGTCGCCTCGAGCTCGCGCACGTTGCCCGGCCAGTCGTAGCGCTGGAAGAGATCGAGGACGCCGGGCTCGAGACGCTTGTTGTCGATGCCGAGGTCCTTGCAGATCTTGCGGATGAAATACTCGGTCAGGAGCGGGATGTCGTCTTTGCGGTCGCGCAGCGGCGGCAGCATGATCGGAATGATGTTCAGGCGATAGAAAAGATCCTCGCGGAACGTTCCCTCCTCGATCGCCTTCTCCAGCTCCAGGTTCGTCGCCGCGACGATCTTCACGTCCGTCTTGATCGTCTGCGTGCCGCCGACGCGCTCGAACTCCTTGTCTTCGACCACGCGCAGCAGCTTCGCTTGCATGGCCAGCGACATCTTTCCGATCTCGTCGAGGAAGATCGTGCCGTGATTGGCGAGCTCGAAGCGTCCGAGCTTGCGGCGATCGGCGCCGGTGAACGCCCCTTTTTCGTGGCCGAACAGTTCTGATTCGGCGAGCGTTTCCGGCAGCGCCGCGCAGTTGAATTTGATGAACGGGCCGTTCCGGCGCGGGCCGATATTGTGGATGATGCGCGCCACCAGCCCCTTGCCGGTGCCCGACTCGCCGCGCACCAGCACCGTCGAGTGACCGGCCGAGGCCTTGCGGACCGCGAACTGCGTCTTCGAGACCGCGTCCGACTGGCCGACGATCGAGTCGAGATGCTTCTCCACCAGCACCTCGCGGCGCAGCGTCTCGTTTTCGAGCGAGAGGCGCGTGCGCGCTTCTTCGAGCTCTTCGTAAAGACGGGCGTTCTCGATCGCGATCGCCGCCTGGTCGGCGAAGGCCTCGATGAAGCTGAGGTCTTTCTGCGAGAAGAGATGACGCGCCTGGCGATGGTCGATGTAGATCGCGCCGGCGATGCGGTCTTTGATGATCACCGGTGCGCAGAGAATCGAGAGGATGTTCTCCGCGATCACCGACTCCGCGGCGCCAAAGCGGTGATCGGCGAGCGCGTCCGCCGACATGACCGACTGCCCGCTCTGGATCACTTCCTTCACGATCGATTGCGGCGAGCGCTTCGACTCCCCTTCCGCCCCTTCTTTGATGTTGCGGACGACGCGCGTGCGCAGCGCACCGGTGAGCGGATCGAGCAGGATGATCATGCCGCGCTCGGCGCGTAGGCGGCGGATGCAGACGTCGAGGACGCGGCTCAGCACCTCTTCGAGATTGAGCGTCGAGTTGATGATCTTGACGACCTCGTAGAGGCCGACCACGCCCTGATCGGGCGCTTTGCCGTGCGGGCGGATGCGGAACAGTGCGCCGCGCGCGCGCTCGAGGTCGTGCGTGGCGTCGAGCTTTTCGAAAATGCGAATCGCGCTGCGAATGGTCTGCGTCGCCTCTTCCGGCTCGTCGCGCAGCAGTCCGACGTCGAAGAGCAGGCGCCCCATCTCGTAGGGCGTGTCGATTTCTTCGAACGCCGCGCGCACCGATTCGAACTTCGCGGCCGCGTTCTCACGGTCGCCCTGATGGCCGTGGATCTTGGCCCAGGCCCAGTCGTTCTTCGCGAGCGAGAAACGATCGCCGAGCTGCCGCGCGTATTGATCGGCGAGCTTGGCGTGTTTGACCGCCCCTTCGACGTCGTTTTTCTGCAGCACCTGACAGGCCGCGGCCGTGTGTGCGCGCGCAAGTCCATGCAACGTGCGGTTTGCTTCGAAGATCTGCATGGCGCGGGCGAGGTAACGCTCCGCGTCATCACTGTTGCCGCGCTCATCTTCGATCGACGCCAGGACGTACGCCGCTTCGCCGATCAGGTCTTCATCGCGCGCCCGCTCGCCGGCGGCGAGCGCCTTGTGCGCGTACTCGAGCGCCTTCGGAATGTCGCCCCGTTTCTTGGTGAGCCGCGCCAGCGGGACGTACACCGACAGGCGCGACGCGCGCGTTTCGTCGAAGCCTTCGATGCTCAGACATTTCTTGTACTGCTCGAGCGCTTCGTCCCAGCGGCCGAGCATCTCCAGCGCGTCGGCGAGGTTCTCGCGCGCCAGCGCCTCGTGCTCGAACGCGCCGATCTTCTCGTCGATGCGCACGCTCTTTTCGAACAGGTCGGCCGCCGCGTGGAAGTTGCCGCGGCCGTATTCCACGACGCCGACGTTGTTGTACGCGGTGACGAGGTCCCACAGGTCGCCTTCCGCCTGCGAGCGCTCCAGGTTCTTGCGGAAATAGCCGAGCGCCGAATCCCACTCGCCGAGTTTCCAGACCGTGTTGCCGAGGTTCATCGAGACGACTTTGCAGAGCTGCTCG
>DASVRB010000562.1:0-5110 GCA_036388835.1 Thermoanaerobaculia bacterium
CTGCCGCCAACGCGTTCACTCTCGCCGACCCGCCCAGGAAGGTCATCAAGTACGGCCACTGGAACTCCACCCACTCCCGCACATCCACCCGTTCCATCATGCATTTAGCTTACGCCGGGAGTAAGTTAGTGCGTATGGGCTGAAGCCCGCCGCTCCACTCACTAGAGCCGCTTCCGGATGAACTCGCGGCGCTGTTTCGCGAGCGCGGTGCGCGGCGCACCGTATTCGATGGCGAGCTTGTAGACGGCATCGGCGGTTTCGAGGATGTCGGTGCGCATGAGAAGGTTCGCGTAGTCGAAGAGGATGTCGCCGACGATCGGCTCTGGCGGCTTCACGAACTGCAATCGCTCCTTCATCTGATACTGAATTGCCTCCGCGGTGCGCACCGCGTCGAGAGGCTTGCCGTTGTTGTCGAGCGGAAAACGGGATGGCGGATTCGGTACACGCGCGCTGCCGAATCCCATCGCCAGGATCGAGTGCGTGCGCAGCCATTGCGGATCTTTCGCGATGTTGAGTTTCGCCTGCAGGATGCGCACGTGCAGCCACTCCGAGCCGTGGTGCGACTGGCGATTGCGGCGAATGCCCTCGGCGATCCACTGCAGCGCTCGCGCGTTGTCGCCCGCCAGCTCGTACGCGGTGCCGAGGTTCGTCGCGGTCGCGTAAAGGCCCGGCTTTTCCTGCTCGATCTTGTGCAGGACCTTCAACGCATCCTTCACCTCGCCGAGATGCATCAGCGCCGCGGCGTAGTCGTTACGCTCTTCCATCGACGCGCGCGCGAACTCCACGCCGATGCGCGCTTTCACCTGGCGCCAGTTGATCTGCGCCGGCTCGGTCAAGTAGTTGACCAGATCTTCCCCGCCCAGGCCTTCGACGTTCACCTTCTCGCCGCGCAGGTTCACTCCGTACGTGTTGATGCAGGCGAAGGTCGGATTCGATACGAACAGTGCGAGGAATGCGAAGGCGAGATGTCTCATGTTGTTTTGACGCGCGAGGAGCGCTGAGGATTCACACCGGGACGTGCGCGACGGCGGACAGCCAGCCGCCGAGGACTTCGCCGATGATCACGGCGACGACGTCGACGTAGAGGATGCCGGTGGCGGCCATGGTGGAGCGGATTTTTACGGTGCCCCAGACCATCGGAAAGAGAAAGAGCGGGCCGAGGAGGCCCCAGCCGCTGCGCATCCAGAAGAAGATGTCGCCGACGATGGCGGGGCGCGCGACGAGCACGACGACGAGGACCAGTGCGAGCTTCGCGCACGCGGCGACGAGGGTGGCGATGGTGAGGCGTTTGAGCGGGTCGATGGACATGCCGCGCACGACGAGATACCAGTGCCCGAGGAGCATGGCGAGGTTGACGCTGCCAAGGAGCGCGATGGAGGCGAGCGCGCCGGCGATGCTCCACGCAACGTGCGCCGGACGCACGGCCGCGTGATACGCCATGACGGCGGCAACGAGATAAGCAATGCCGAGCAACGCCGCCGAGCCGCGAAAAATGATGCGTTTGGGATACCGCAGCACGAACAACACGAGCGCGGTGAGGACGACCACGACACCATCGGCGATCGCGAGCTCGCGCTGCCCACTCATCGCATGCGCCGCCGCCGCACACAACGCGAGGACGCCGCCGATGAGGAGGATCATCCGATAGAACTTGACGCCCGCATTGCGCCTCCCCACGAGCGGCAGAAAGAGGTAGAGACCAGCGGCGGTATCAATCAAAAAGAGTGCGAGCAGCAAGCTGCCGCATGCTAGCAGGCGATGCGGTGTCGCGGCGGAAGACGACCGGGCGCGCCTCCGGCGGGCCGGCACGGCCGGCAGCGCTTAGCGAAACACGTTCGGTCGCGAGAGAGACAGTTCGTGGTGCAGGTGTGCGTTCGGGCTAGGCCAACAAGCGCTGCCGCCCGTGGCGGCCCGCCGGAGGCCCCTCGTCGCCCTCTCCAGCGCGCCTACCGCACGACTTCGCTGGCTCGCACGAGGCGGAAGCCGCGGGCGCGGAGTTGTGGGAGTTCGTCGGCGAGCACACGCATCGTGACTGGGTATGGGTGGCCGATCCCGATCGCTACGCCGCGTTTTTCCGCGGCGGTTGCGAGATCCTGCAATTGCTTCCGGACCGCGCTCTCCGTCGCTGAGTCGTCGAGAAAAATGTGGCGGGCCGCCGTGCGGACATTCAGCTCGCGCGCGACGTCGCTCGCGACAGAGCCGCCGGCCGTGCGCGAGTCGATGAAGTACATCCCTTGGGGCATTGCGCGGATCACGCTCGACATCACCCGGCGATCGCTCGTGGCGAGGGAGCCCATGTGATTGTTCACCCCGCGCGCGTGAGGCACCGCCTCGATGTTCTCGCGCGTCGCGTCGGCGATCTCCTCATCCGACATCGAAGTGAGGATCGCGTTCGCCCCCGGCGTCTCCTTGCCGCGCGGCTGCATCGGCAGATGACAGAGCACCTCGAAGCCGCGCGCGTGCAGCTTGTTCGCGAACTCAGTCGCGCGCGTACCGTTCGGCAGGATCGCGACGTTCACATTCGGATCGAGTTGCATCAGCGGTTCGAGCGGCTGCCCGTCGAATCCGAGGTCGTCGATGATCAGGACAATGTCGCCGCGATGTTGTTTGCTCGTTTTGCGCGTGACGCGCGGCAGCGCCGCCTGCTTCGCCGTCTCCGGTACCCGTGGAGCGGCGGCCGCTTCGGCCGTTGGATTCTTTGTCTCGTCCGGCACGGGAAGCGACGGACGCTCGACTAAAGCCGCCTTCGTCTCCTCGTACGCCTCTTCCGGCGTGATCCCACCGTTGAACCATTGCCACAGAAAGAAAATGGCCATCCCGCAAAGCGGAATGGCCATCAGCATCGTGACTGTGCGAAACGAACCGCGCTCACCACTCTCCCGTCCACTCATGCGCGGACGCGATTGTAGCGCGAGCTAGGCTGCCTTCTTCTGCGGCTCGAGCGCCGGTGCCTGCGCGCCGAAGAGCTGCAGCGCTTTGTTGAGAATCAGATCCTGCTTCGGTTCTTCCTTCCCCTTGTCGCCCGGCTCGCGAATGGCTTGCGAGGAGAGGTCGACCACGACGTCCGGTTTCACCCCGGCGTCGCCGATGGCCTTGAGGTCGGGAGTGGTGTAGTGGCCGATCGTCATCTGGACGCCGCCGCCGCTCGGCAGCGTCACGAAACGCTGCACGATGGCCTTGCCGTACGTGGTGATGCCGACGACTTTGCCGCGGTTGTTGCCGCGAATCGCGGCCGCGAACACTTCGGCGCCGGAAGCGGTCGAGAGATCGGTCAGCACCTGCAGGTCACCGTCGTACGAAGTGGCGCGGTCGGCCTGCCATCTCTTCGCCTCGATCTTGCGGCCTTCGACCGCGGTGATCAGACCGCTGGTCAGCAACTGGTCGGCCGCGGCGATCGCTTCATCGACCGAGCCGCCGGCGTTGCCGCGAAGATCGACGATGAGCTTGCGCGCGTTGCGCTGGCGAACCTCTTCGAGCGCGGCGCGGAACTGGTCCGCCGTCCCCTTCTCGAAGTACGGGATCTTGACGTAGGCAATGCCGGAGATCGTGTCGTTCTCGAGCGCGACCGGGTGGAAGGCGTCGGGCTTGACCGTGATCTCCTCGCGGTGCGTTTCGCCGCCGCGAAGGATGTGCAGCTTCACGGGCCGCGTCTGGTTGAGCGCGGTGCGGATCTGCCATGCGGCCATTTTCTGCGTCGACTGGCCGTCGATCTTCTCGATGAAGTCTCCCGCGTCGAGTCCTGCTTTTTCGGCCGGCGAGCCGTCGATCGTGGCGACGACGTACGCGTAGCCGATGCGCTTCGACACGATCATGCCGAGGCCGTTGTCTTCGATGTCGACGAACTTCTTGTACGACGCCATCTGGTTCGGGGCGACGTAGTAGCTGAACTCGTCGATCGCATCGGTGATCCCGGTGAACGCGCCGTCCATCAACGCATCGGAGGCGACCGGATCGACGTAGTTGCTGCGCGCGAGATCGAACACTTCCGAAAAGATGCTCAGGTAGCGATAGACGTCGCTCTTCTGAGTGGCCTGCCCGAACACGGCTCCGGCGAGCAGCGTGAGCATCAGCGCGATGGACAAGGCGAGAAACGCGATTCTGTTTTTTGTCATGGTCGAATCACTATCGAAGCCACTTCTGAGGATCTTCAGGTCGGTTGTCGTTGCGGATCTCGAAGTAGAGATGGCCGCCCGCGACGTCTTCGCTCTCGCCGACCCCTGCAATCGGCTGGCCGGTAGCGATGCGGTCGCCGGCCGCGACCCCTGACTGTTTGAGATTTCCGTAAAGCGAAAAGACGCGGTTGCCGTGATCCAGGATGATCAGATTTCCGTACCCTTTGAACCATTGCGAGAAAAGGACTGTTCCCTGGAAAACCGCCCGTACCTGAGTGTTTGGAGCGGCTTCGATTTTCAGCCCGTTATTCACGGTGTAGGTTGCAAACTTCGGGTTACGTTGGCGTCCAAAACGCTCGATGACTTTCCCCTGCACCGGCCATTCGAGCGCCCCCTGCACGGCGCGAATGTCGGTCACGCCGGGCGGCACGCCGCGCTTCTGCTGTGAGAGCGCGGCGACGAGGCGCTGCAGTCGGCGCGCTTTTTCTTCGAGCGTCGCGAGCTGTTGCGCCGCCCCGGTTTCCTCGTTGCGCAGACGCGCGAGCACGCTCTGTTTCTGCGCCTGCGCCACGGCGACGGCTTGTCTCCGATGCTCGACGATGACTTTCGTCTGACGTAAACGGTCGCGGCGGTCGGTCAGTGCAAGGCGCCGCGTGGTGAGCTGGGTCTGCGTCGACTGGAAGCGCGAGACGAGACGCGCGTCGCGCGAGACGAGGTAGCTCAGCATCGACATCGCTTCGATGGGATTGCGGTCGTCTTCGAGCGCCAGGAACATCCGCAGGTAGCTGAGGCCGCCGAGGCGGTAGAGCGCGACGAGGCGCTTGCGCAGATCTTTCTTCTGCTGCGCGATTCGCGGGACGAGCGCGCCGATCTGCGCTTCGATCGCTTTCTGCTCACCGTCGAGCTTCGTTTCAGCGGCGGCGGCGAGCTCGAGCTCGCGCGTGCGGATCCCGAGCTCGAGCTCGACTTCTTCGAGCGCGCGCGCCGCCGATTGCGCT
>DASVRB010000563.1:0-2141 GCA_036388835.1 Thermoanaerobaculia bacterium
TCACGTGCAGGACGTCCGCTGGAAGCATCGCGAGGAGCTCGACGCGCTCGAATCGGAAGTGGAGCGCCATCGCCGTCTGTGCGAGCTGAACGTGATGGAGCAGGTGGTGAACGTCAGCAAGACCACCGTCGTCCGCGACGCGTGGGCGCGCGGGCAGGAGCTGACGGTGCACGGCTGGGTCTACGACGTCCGCGACGGTTTGCTGCGCGATTTGTCGATGTCGGTGAGCGAAGAGCGGCACGGCACGAGTGGTGGAGCGGCGGGCTCTTAGCCCGCCGGCGTTTCCCGGCCGGTCGTTCCCTTCCGACCGATACACGGTCGGCGGGCTGAAGCCCGCCGCTCCACTTTAGATTCGCACCTGCGCTCCTAGCTCGATCACCTGATTTGGCGGGAGCGAGAAGAACGTGGACGCACTCGTGGCGTTGCGGGTCATCCAGGCGAAGAGGTGTTCGCGCCAGAGGGGCATCGATTCTTCGTCAGCGCTCGGGATCAGCGTCTCGCGGCCGAGGAAGTAGCTGGTCGACATCGGGGTGAACGGGAAGGGTGCGTCGATGCGCGTGAGGAGGGCGGGGAGATCGGGATCTTCCATGAAGCCGAAGCGGAGGCGCAGGCGATACAGGCCGTGGCCGTGATCGATCCACTCCGCTCGCTCGTCGTCGCGCAGATGCGGGGTTTCGTCGACGTTGATGCTGAGAAGGACCACGCGGTCGTGCACGACTTTGTTGTGTTTGATGTTGTGCAGCATCGCGGTGGGGATGCCTTCCTGCTGGCGCGTCATGAAGATCGCGGTGCCGCGCACGCGCTGGATGCGCTCGGCCGCGAGCTGCGCGACGAACATTTCGGTGCTCAGCGCTCCTTCGCCGAGGCGTGACGCGAGGATGCGCCGGCCGGTGAACCAGGTCGTCATCAGCGTGAAGATCACGGCGCCGACGACGATCGGGAACCAGCCGCCGTCCGCGATCTTGATGACATTCGCGCCGAAGAAGGCGAGGTCGACGACGAGGAACGGGATCGTGAATGCGAGCACCGCCGGCATACTCCAGCCGAAACGCTCGCGCGCAACGACCGCGAACAGCGCAGTGGTCACGCCCATCGTCGCCGTCACCGCCACGCCGTACGCGCCCGCGAGCCGCGTCGCTTCACCGAACCCGATCACGAGGCCGATCGCGCAGATCATCAGCAGCCAGTTCACCGAGGGGATGTAGATCTGCCCGATCTGTTCTTCAGAGGTGTGGCGCACGCGGATGCGCGGCAAGTACGCGAGCTGCACCGCCTGCCGCGTCAATGAATACGAGCCCGAGATCACGGCCTGCGATGCGACCGCGGCCGCGAGCGTCGACAGAATGACGAGCGGCCACATCGCCCAGCGCGGCGCCATCAGGAAGAACGGATCGCTCGCCGCGGCGGGATTCACGAGCAGCAGCGCTCCCTGTCCGAAGTAATTGAGGAGGAGCGCCGGAAAGACGACCGCGAACCAGGCGATGCGGATCGGGCGCGCACCGAAGTGGCCCATGTCGGCGTACAGCGCCTCGCCGCCCGTGACCACGAGAAAGACCGCGCCGAGGACGAGATAACCCGCCAGCGGATGATGCGTGAGAAACGTCAGCATCCAGACCGGATTCAGCGCCATCAGCACGTGCGGCGCGCGGACGATGTTGTAGACGCCGAGGGCCGCCAGCACGGTGAACCAGACCAGCATCAACGGTCCGAACATCGTGCCGACTTTCGCGGTGCCGAACTTCTGCACCGCGAACAGTGCGATGAGCGCGACCACGGTCAGCGGCACGATCCAGCTCTCGAAGACCGGCGTCACGACTTTGATCCCTTCGAACGCGCTGAGCATGGTGATGGCGGGGGTGATCATGCCGTCGCCGTAGAGCAGCGCAGAGCCGAACAGGCCGAGGGCAATCAGCATCGAGCGTCGCACGCCGCGGCGTCCCGCCTCGCGCGGTTTGACCAGCGACATCAGCGCGAGGATGCCCCCTTCGCCGCGGTTGTCGGCGCGCAGCACGAAGAGGAGGTACTTCACGGAGATCACCAGGATCAGCGACCAGGTGATGAGCGACAGCACGCCGAGGACGTTGTCGTGCGTCGGCGCGATGCGGTGGCCGTGATGAGCCATGAAGCACTCTTCGAGCGCG